>NZ_JAILWF010000007.1 GCF_025699065.1 Nitrosarchaeum sp.
TTCCTTTTGTCTTTCTTCAGCTTTTTCTTTCTGTTCAGCTTTTTTCTGTTCTAATTCCTTTTGTCTTTCTTCAGCTTTTTCTTTCTGTTCAGCTTTTTTCTGTTCTAATTCCTTTTGTCTTTCTTCAGCTTTTTCTTTCTGTTCAGCTTTTTTCTGTTCTAATTCCTTTTGTCTTTCTTCAAATTCAGAGTCATCATCATTTGGAGATAGATTTTGTGCAAATGCATCACCATAAAATGACCCAAATATGCCTAATAGTAAGATTGAACATAATGTAAATGATAAAATAAAATTTGTTTTCATTTTAAAATTTTCCAAGTTAGGGTTAAAAAGAATTGCGATGAAGTTATCATAATGGACTAGTTTCTCGATTTCTTAATTAAATTTATAAAATATTTGTGTAATGACACGTCTTCTGTTAATTCAGGATGAAATGCTACGCCTAACATATTTCCTTTTTTGACTGCAACTATTTTTTCATTAAACTTTGATAAAACTTCTACACCTGAACCAGTATCAGAAACGGATGGAGCTCGAATAAAAACTCCGTTAAACTTTGGAATATCGATAGAATTCATAGAAATGTTTGCCTCAAATGATTCTTTTTGTCTACCAAACGAGTTTCTTTCTAGCTTAATGTCAAGTAAATCTAAGAGAGGTTGATCTGTTTTTCCTACAACGCGATCGTTTGCTGTTTTTGAAAGCATTATCATACCTGCGCATATTCCTAGTACTGGCATTCCTTGTTCAATTTTTTCTTTAATTATCTTAAGTGAACTATTTACAAGCGATAGTTGTCCTATAGTTGTACTCTCACCACCTGGGATAATCAAACCGTCTAGTTTTGAAATCTCTTCAGATGTTTTAACACCTACTACTGAACCTTCGACTCCTAATTCCTTAATTGCTCTTTGAGTTGATGTGATATTTTCATATACATCGCCTTGAATTGCCAAAACACCTACAGTAAGACTCATGCTAAACCACCACGATCTTGCATTCTCAATTCAAGAGTTTTAACATCTAATCCTAGCATAGATTGTCTCTCATCAATCATTTTTTGTGCCTCTTTTACTTTATCGGATTCATTCCAGAATGTAGTTGCTAGAACAATAGCTCTTGCTCTTTCTTTAGCATCATCTGCATTAAAAATTCCAGATCCTACAAATATTCCATCACAACCAAGTGACATCAAATATGCAGCATCAGCTGGAGTTGCAATTCCTCCTGCTGCAAAATTAACTACAGGTAATCTTCCAAGTTTAGCAGTCTTTGCAACTATATCATATGATACTTTGAATTCTCTTGCAATTCTAATTAGATCTTGATCATCACCAGAGTCATAAATTGATTTTATTGTTCTTAGTTCATCATTGACTTTTTTAATATGAGTAACAGCTTCTGCAACATTTCCAGTACCAGGTTCCCCTTTGGTTCTGATCATTGCAGCTCCTTCTTCAATTCTTCTTAATGCTTCAGACAGTGATCTTGCTCCATTAACAAAAGGTGTTGTAAAATCCCATTTCCAAATATGACGATGTTCATCAGCTGGTGTTAAAACTTCTGATTCGTCTATCATATCCACATTAGTTTCATCAAGAACTTTTGCTTCATAAACATGGCCGATTCTACATTTTGCCATAACTGGAATTGTAACTGAATCCATAATATCTTCGATAATTCTAATACTTGCAGTTCGTGCAACTCCACCTGCTTTTCTTACATCAGATGGCAGTTTATCTAAAACCATAACAGATACAGCTCCTGCATCTTCTGCAATTTGAGCTTGCTCTACAGTTGTAACATCCATCACTACACCATTTTTTAGCATATGAGCAAAACCACGTTTTAAAGTAGATGTTCCACGCAAAATATTATCAGAGTTAGATTTTTCTTTAATGATTCCTTTTGCATCAGTTCTTTCGCCTGAAAGTGAAAGCATAGTCAGAGTTTTATTAGAAGGTTATTTGTACCTATTCACCAATTTGCTCTATAATATTATCAAGTTGGGATTCAACCATTGATATTATTGGAGGTATAAATTGATCAGTTGCATTTTGTTCGGGCCAGTTAATTTGATTAATCCTTCCATTAAGTATAACTTTGATATTTGATTTTTGAAAATCAGTTACATTTTCACGAATTTGAAATGATTCTGAAGGAATTGAAATAAAACCAGTTTCTTTAATCAGAGCTTTTATTTTACGAAGTTTCTGTTCATCTAAAGTTGATTTGATATCTGGTTTTGAATACCCATCTTCAGTTACAGAATATTTTATTTCCCCATTATTTTTTATTAGTAAAATTTCTGTTTTCTGTGCTCCGAGTCTTTCAGTTACTCCAAAAGATATTTTCTTTAATTGATATTTTGCATATTCAATTTCCATCACATCACTTGAATTAGATGCAGAATATGGAATCTCAGGTTGTGTAAGTAATGGAATTGCAATTAAAATTGCAAGAATAGCAGGAATTGCAGCTATTACTATGACAATTGGTTTTACCATGATCTACCTTAACAGATGAAGCTCATGATTAATCGCAAATAAATCTTGGTTAAAATAACTTAAAATTCTAGTCTATTTCATTCTTGTTCGTGGGGTCGTAGCCTAGCCTGGTAGGGCGACAGTGCATACGTTAGATCACCGCTAAGGGCTCCAAAGGTAAACTAAGCTAAACTGACTCACGGATGATGTAAGTTTGGAGCTGTAGTGACCCGTAGGTCGCCGGTTCGATTCCGGTCGGCCCCACGTTAGAATATTATTTATTTTTTAAAACATTTAGTGCTGAACCAGCTTTGAACCATTCAATTTGTGATTTATTATAAGAATGATTAAGAGAAATTTCATTGTTTGTTCCATCTTTATGTTTAATGATACATTTTACTGGTTTGTGTGGTTCTAGATTATTTAATCCGATAAGACTAATCTTGTCATCTTCTTGAATTTTATTATAATCATCAGGATTACTAAAAGTCAAAGCTAGAATTCCTTGTTTTTTCAAGTTTGTTTCATGTATTCTTGCAAGACTTTTTGTGATAACAGCTGCACATCCTAAATATCTAGGAGACATTGCTGCATGTTCTCTACTACTTCCTTCACCGTAATTATTATCACCTACTATTATCCAACGCATTCCTTTTTCTTTATACTGTCTAGCAATTTTTGAAAAAGATTCTAGTTGATTATTTAAGATATTTTTTCCTTTACCAATTTCATCATTGAATGCATTGACGGCACCTAAAAGCATGTTATCACTAAGATTATCAAGGTGGCCACGAAGCGATAACCAAGCACCTGCAGGAGAAATATGATCGGTGGTACATTTTCCTTTTGCTTTAACCATAATAGGCAAATCAACAAAGTCTTTTCCATCCCATGGCAAAAACGGTTCTAAACGTTGAAGTCGTTTACTATTAGGATCAATAATTACTTCTACATCACTTGAATTTTTAGGAGGTGAAACAAATATTCCATCAGGTATCTTGAATCCATTTTTTGGAACTTCAGGGGCAGGTTTTGGTGGTTCAAGTTTAAATTTTGAACCATCTGCAGCAGTTAATTCATCTTTTAGAGGATTAAATGAAAGTCTACCACTTAGAGATAATGCAATAATCATCTCTGGACTACCAATAAAATTCAGTGTGTTTCTACGACCATCGTTACGACCCGGAAAATTTCTGTTAAAACTAGTAACAATTGTATTTTTTTCATCATTTTTCAATTCAGGTCTATCCCATTGACCAATACATGGACCACATGCATTTGCCAAAACTGTAGCACCAATATCTTTTAGTGAATCCATTTGTCCATCTCTTTCAATAGTACTTCTAATCTGCTCAGATCCAGGTGTGATTAGAAGTGGGATTTTAGATTTAATGCCTTTTAATTTTGCTTGTTCTGCTAAACTTGCTACTCTAGACATGTCTTCATAAGAAGAGTTTGTACAACTGCCGATTAATGCAACTGATATTGAATCAATGTATTCGTTAGATTTTACATCATTAGCTAAATTAGAAATTGATCTTGCTAGATCAGGAGTATGCGGTCCAACAATATGTGGTTCTAATGTTGAAAGATTAATTTCAATAACTTTATCAAAGAATTTTTCAGGATTAGATTCTACTTCCTTATCTGCAACAAGTAATTCTTTATTTTGATTTGCAAGTTCGGCAATTTTTTCTCTGTTTGTTGATCTTAGATAAGTTTCCATTCTTTTATCATATGGAAATATCGAACATGTTGCACCTACTTCTGCACCCATGTTTGTAATCGTAGCTTTTCCAGTACAACTGATTGTATTTGTTCCTGGTCCAAAGTATTCAATAATAGAATTTGTTCCTCCTGAAACTGTTAATTCTTCAGCAACTTTTAGGATGATATCTTTTGGCGCAGTCCACCCATTAAGTTCCCCAGTTAAGTACACTCCAATTCTTTTAGGATAAAGTAATTCCCATGGCAATCCTGCCATAGTTTCAGCTGCATCTAATCCTCCTACTCCTACAGCAATCATTCCTAATCCACCAGCATTAGGAGTGTGTGAATCAGTTCCAATCATTAATCCACCAGGAAATGCATAGTTTTCAAGAACAACCTGATGAATTATTCCTGCACCAGGTTTCCAGAAACCACATCCGTATTTGGCAGCAGCTGATTGTAAAAATTTGAAGACTTCACTATTTTCATCTAGTGCAACTTTCATATCAGCATCACCTGTTACTTTAGCACGTATCAAATGATCACAGTGAACTGTAGTAGGTAATGCGGTTTGTTTAAGATCTGCTTGCATAAATTGTAGCATTACCATTTGTCCAGTCACATCTTGTAAGGCTACACGATCAGGAATAAGGAACACATAGTTTTTACCCCCATCAAGATTTTTTTCTGCCATTTGTTCAAAATGTCCTGAAAGTATTTTTTCAGTAAGTGTTAAAGGTCTACCAATTATTTTTCGATATTTTTGAATATTTTCACGCGATTTGTTGTAAATACGAGTTACAAATTCAGGGGTAGTATCTATTTCCACAAATGTATGTCAATTTAACCGGAATTTAATATTTGCAATCTAAAAATTACTGCAAATATTGTGACAGGCATAGAAATTTCTTAACAATTATAAACTAAAAGTAGCTTTATAATTGATTGTTGAGTAATATCAGATATTCTAAAGTGAGGAATTCAAATGGTCAATAAAGGTTTTCCAAAATTTGGAATGTCCCAAGCAGGGGCATTTGTTGCAGCTTTAAAAAATTATAATCTCCCAGATTTTATTTTAGTATTGATTGCAAAAGAATGTAAATCAGATCTCCTAGAAAGAGGACGAATTGATGATAGATTACAGAGCATGAATGATGATGCCTTAGAACTGTTACACAAAGTATTTGTTGGATGTGAAGAAGATGCTGCAGGAAAATATGCACAGTATAGATTCTATGCTTATGTTTCTAGCATGTATCATAAATGCGAGGTTTTAGTAAATGAAACGATTCCAGGAGCGACTGGAACAAATCACAAAATACCTGTCGCGGTAAAAAATAATGGAATGTATATTGCAGTTGCAGTTAACAAAGCCACTGGAAATCCAGTAAATAAAAAAGAAACTACACGATTTTATGAAATGGTTGATGATATCAAAAAAGGTGATCATGGAACCATGTTAAGTGATGCAATCTATGGTTCTTCAGTAGGGTTTAGAGGAGATGCATTAGTAGAGCTTGAGAATTTGAGTAAATCCAGAACACATGATATTGAAAATAAACTTGATTTCAAAACAGCAAATTTTGAAAACAATATTTATTCAGTTACAAAGTGTTAATTAGAATTTATTGAAAAGTAGTTTAGTTAACTAGGTATTATTTTGTTTTTAGAGTAGATGTGTCGATTGTAAGAAACATTGGTTTGCCATCAGTTTTTTCAAAATTAGTCCCATATTGTTCAAAATCCAACTGATCATAGAAATGCTTTGTCCATACATCATGAACTATTTCTCTGAATTTTTTGTGTCCTGATACTCGTAAAAGTTCATGTGCTAACACATGAGAAACAGTTGTACAATTTTTTTCTGCAAGAAACAATGTGTCAAAATTATCTTTTGGAGGTTGCCACCAAACCATTCCAAAGTTTTCTGCTTGATAACCTTCACATGTACAATCAGTCCATAATGGTTTAAAATGACAAAGATAGAAATGAAAAATTTGAGGTCCTCTTTGTTGATGATCTTGAAGCAGTGTATGTGTATCTAATTTTTGAAATAAACGTCGTGGCTTTGTAATTAATTCATCACATTGAACTTCAAAATCTTTACCAAATTTTTCTTTGATCCAAACCTTGAAAAAACTTCCCATTTGTTTGACATATTCAAATTCAGGTTTACGTTTTTCAAGATCTTCTTCTTTTACAACAAAAATAAAATGTAAAATCATGGTTAGAAAAAAGAATGTTTATGATTGACCTTCTATACCCATAAGGGTTAGAGTTGATCTAATCTTTTCAATTTTTCGAATCTTCCAAGTAATTGTTTCTCTGAGTTTTTCTACAGTATCAGATTCAATCTTGGCTAAGATATCATATGCTCCGAAAGTGCCATGAACTTCCTTCACACCGTCTAGACCCTTAAGTTGCTGTATAATAGCCTCTTCAGAACCTAGTTCACAGTTTATTAAAACATAAGCTGTTGCCATGTATTCATTAAACAAAACGACTATATCAATAAACCGATTATGCCGAATTTAGTTTTGAGAAATATCAATAACAGCATCCCAAATTTGCTGTGGTACGGGCATTACAGATAATCTAGAAATACGGATAAGTTCCCAATTTTGAAATTTTTTCTGTTTTTTTATCTCATCTAATGTAATTGGACGTTTTAATGATTTTTTATATTTAACATCAAACACAATGAATCTTTTGTTATCTTCTTTTGGATTTGGATATGGATCTGAAATTACTTCCATAATTCCAACAATTTGTCGTTCATCACCAGTGTGATAAAATAAAACAAGATCTCCTTTTTTTATTTCACGCATATGTTTCAGAGCTAAATTATTATGAACACCGTCCCATACTGCTGTTTTATCTTTTTTTAGAGTTTCAAAATTATATCCTCGTGGTCCGCTAGGTTCTTGTTTTGCTAACCAGTAATTCACATTTTTGAGAGTTTACATCGTTATGAATGCTTTACGTTTTAAAATTGTTAAATGTTCCCCGGTTCTGACTCGCGCAAGATCATTGGTATTTTTAGCCTAAACCTCCTTGGGTTTTCTAACCGGGGTTTGCCCATATTGTAGCACACCTGGGTGAATTAGAAATCATTGGTATCAATACGATCGACATCATCCTAATCCGTCTGTGTGCCTGCTCTTGGGCGTTTAACTATAGATTTAGCTATGCTAAAAACCATTGATCAGAATTATTCTACGATATAAAGTAACTAAGCACAAATTTAGTCTAAATTAAAAAATATGATTGAAATAATCAAAACATAAAATTACTCAAAAATTAATCCAGAAAGAGAAATTTCAAATCCAACTATTGGAACACGTATTTTGTAGTTTTCAATTGTTTTTGAATTGATTTCACCAATCATTCCAATTGTTTTTCCATTTATTGAAATTGAAGCTGTTCGCCCTTCTTCAAAAATTGGATTGGACGAAGTTTTTGTCTCAATTTCTAAATTAAATCCTGTTTTTAATGCAGATTGTAAGATGGACTTAATTTCGGTAAAAGTTGCATCTTGATGTGCGCTAATTCCTGCAAGATTAGTTGTTTCATTTATGGGTTTTCCATATGAAAAAACAGTACCAGTTTCAAATAATTTCTGTGGATAAGCAGTATGAATATTTCTAGAAAGATTCTCTAACAATCCAGGAAGAATTGAATCTCGTAAAATTGTATGTTCTTGACTCTTTGAATCTAATACAGAGATCATATTTCTAGGTTCTCTGTTTGTCATTTCATATAGAACTCGTTTACTTGTCAAGCTTGAATTTAGAGCTTCAGTGTATCCCAATCCAACCATTATCAGACTTAAAGATTTGAGTTTTACAGATATTGAATTTGGTTGTCCCAAAGTTTGAGATGGCGATAAAATTGGAATTAAATTCTGGATACCATATCCCAATGAAACTTCTTCAACTAAATCCATTGGACCAAATATATCAAATCGATATGCAGGAACAGAACAGATAATATTTTTACCTTTCAAAGTAGCATCGAGTCTTGATTTTTTAAGAGATGAGATAATCTGAGAATTACTAAGATCAAGTCCAAGTGTTTGATTGATTAGATTAGAATTAATCAAGATTTTTCGGGGTTCTAATTTTGGTGAAGTATTTTTGGCTCCAAGAATTTTTGTAGAATAAAGAGTAAATCCAGCAATTTGAAGTATTGTGGCAACTACAGAAAGCATGTCTTCTGCATCCTCTTTGTTAATCCCTGTTACTTCAACAAAAAGATTTTTTGTTTTTGGAGTAACAGTTGTTACTGCGGCATTAATAATAGGTGGAAATGACATTGTTTGTTTTTTTGAATCTAAAATAAGAGGAATTTTTATTGAATTTCCAAGTATTGCTCCATATTCTTTCCCTACATCTGTACTACTAAGAATTTCAGTTATTGTAAGTTCACTTTTAGAATTTAATGGAATAAATCTGTGATCCCTATTAGTAGAAGTATATGTTAATGGAAAAATAATTTTATCTAAATCATGAATTCCAATTGAAGATTTTTTTCTTTTTCTACCAATTCCAAAATGAAGATCCTCTTGCATTGCCATTAGTTGTTTAATCAAATTGTCATCAACGTTTCCATTTTTTGCAATAACTCCAGTTACAAATGGTCTGATTTTTGATACCGATGGATCTACATGAATAACATAATTATTTGATTTTTTTATATTTAATTTGAAAATTCCTGTTTTGATTCCAAGTAGTCCTTGTAAACCAAGTGTAATACCTAAATCAGTAGAATAATCAGGTCGATTAGGACTATACTCAACTCTTACCAGATCTTTATCTTCAGATTCAATATCGAGTCCTAAGAAAGGAAGTGAGTCAGAAATTTGTTTTTTTGAAACTTTTCCAATTAATTTTTGGAGTCTGGAATAAGATAGTTCAACTACTGGCATTTTGTTGTACTCCTCAACCAACTCAAATTATTGTTGTAAAATTCTCGGACATCGTCCAAACCATATTTTAGCATTGCAATTCTTTCAATACCTCCACCCCAAGCTAGTACAGGTTTTGTAATTCCAAGAGGTTTTGTTACTTCAGGTCTAAAAATACCCATACCAAATAGCTCTACCCATTTTTCTAATCGATCATTGTAAACCATTGTTTGTAAAGACGGTTCTGTATAAGGAAAGAATGTTGGCCAGAATTTAATTTTTGTAATTCCTATTCGTCTGTAAAATTCTCGTTGTATTCCCATCAAATCACGCAGAGTGGCATTTTTTCCAATTACGATTCCTTCAATTTGATTAAATTCCACTAGATGTTTGTAGCTTACTTTTTCATTCCTAAATACACGTCCAAGAGAGAATACTCTAGCTTCATCAGATTTGTTTTCTGCAAGATGTTTGATTGTCACACATGTTGTATGGGTTCGAAGAACCATTTTTTGTGCTTCATTAATATCCCAATTATATCGCCAACCTTTTTTATGAGATTCAGAAATTTTTTTGATTTGTTCTGAAGTCCCAATTTTTTTGGTAGATATACCATCAAGATAAAATGTATCTTGTAATTCTCGTGCAGGGTGATCTTGAGGAGTAAATAACGCATCAAAATTCCAAAAGCTTGGTTGAGTCATACTACCAATTATTTCTGTAAAGCCTAATGTAACAAAGATCTCACGAATTTCATCAATAGTATCCTTGAGAGGATGAGTACGTGCAACAAATACGTCAGGCACTTTAGATTCAACATTTATCTCACCTGACAAACCAGTAGTTATTTCAATAGATTTTGCAGTATCTGTTAATGATATTTCTTTTGTCTTAATCACATTTTCTATTATAAAATCAGGTCTTTTCAAAATAAATGATAAATCATCTGCATCAATTTCATTTTTTGATATTTTATTTTCTCCAATTTGTTTTAGAGCTTTTTCTCCTGGAAGCTCAGAAGGGAAAGTTTTTAGGAAGATTTTTTCTTCAGATGCATCCACCCAATTGTTTTTTCTTGCCAATCCCATAGCAGGACCAAAAACATTTCCAAGTTCTTTTTGAAGATCTTGTAATGTTTTTGATTCGTGTTTTAATAAATCAAGTAATCTTCTTTCAGGCAATCCTTTATGAAATGATTCTAATCCATTTTTTCCAAGTGATAGGCTTATAGCTTGAGATTCGGTAACAACAGCTAAGCCTTTTAGTTTAAGCCATTCTATTCCACGACGGATTTGGTCAGGGGATAGATTTGTAGATTTTTCAAGGTTTTCAGGAGTTTGTTTTTCATTGTTTTTCAAAGAAGTGATAATTTTTTTTTCAATCTCATGAAGTACCTGCGACATCAGCAGAAAGACTGAAAAAGACTTTTTAAACCTTAACCTAAGTCAAAATGAATGTCAGCTGATGACTTTATTGTAACTCCTTGGCATGTTGAAGGTGATATTGATTATGATAAATTAATCAAAAAATTTGGAACTGAAAAAATTTCATCCGATATTCTTAATAGAATCAAAAAAACTACCGGCGAAGACCATTTTATGCTAAGAAGAGGCATTTTCTTTTCTCATCGAGAATTAAATAGAATTTTAGAGGATTATGATAAAGGTAAGAAATTTTTCTTATATACTGGTAGAGGACCTTCGGGACATACTCATATTGGTCATTTGGTTCCTTGGGTATTTTCTAAATGGCTACAAGAAAAATTTAGCGTAAATATGTATTTCCAATTAACAGATGATGAAAAATTTTATGCAAAACCAAATCTCACTTTAGAAGAAACTAGTAAATTTGCATATGAAAATGCACTTGATTTTATTGCTTTAGGTTTTAAGCCAAACAATACAAAAATAATTATCAATACAAAAAATATTCAAACATTATATCCTATTGCTGCACAAGTTGCTAAAAAAATTAATTTTTCAAATACAAAGGCAGTATTTGGATTTACAAATGAGACAAATATTGGAATGATTTTTTATACAGCATTACAATCTGCACCATGTTTCATTGAAGATAAACCAGTTTTGATTCCATTAGGAGTTGATCAAGATCCTCATTTTAGATTAACAAGAGACATAGCTCCAAAAATTGGAAAACAGAAACCAGCCTTAATTCATAATATCATGATTCCGGGGTTATCAGGACCTGGAGGAAAAATGTCAGCTTCAGATGAAAATGGAACTATATACACAACTGATTCTCCAAATATAGTAAAGAAAAAAATTAACAAACATGCATTTTCTGGAGGCCAGACAGATATTGAGCAACATAGAAAACTTGGAGGGAATCCAGATATTGATGTCTCTTATCAGTATCTTAGAATTTTCTTTGAACCAGATGATAATAAATTAAAATCAATTTACGATGATTATAAATCTGGAAAAATGCTTACTGGCGAACTAAAAGCAATATTAATTGAAAAAATAAACGAATTTCTTGCAATTCATCAAGAAAAAAGAGAAAAAGCAAAAGATCAGATCGAACAATTCATTTTTGAGAATTAATGAAAATCAAAATTAGATGCGACGATAAGTATGAGGCTCAAAAGCTATCAAGCCTTCTATTTATCAAAGACAAAAATGAAACTTTCATTACAGCAATTTTAAACATATTTGATAATGAAATAGTTGTAGCATTAAAAGATAAATCAGCCCACAGCATTCTTTTAAAAGATAAAGTAGATGTAGATGTATTTGCAGATTTTATTCAGTCAGTTATCGAAAACGAACATAAGATAGTTTCTACTGTAATGTTGGATGAATATGTAGAAATTGTAAAAGAGTAAATCAACCTGAAAATAATGTGTAAATTGCTACAATTCCAACCATTACAATAAGACTGATACCTAATGCTTTAAAATCATTATCCATAATTTGAAAATAAATAATCACATTAAAAATGTTAATAAATTCTTAAAAAGGGATTAGAAAAATTATCTTGGAAAATATCTGCTTTTTTTCTTCATAGATTTTGGTTTTTTATATTCAGTTTTGGCTTGTGGTTGTCTAATTTCATTGCAATTCAAACATAATACTCTCAAATCTTTTCTAGCCAATTCTGGTTCAGAAATATACTTTCCCCAGGATGAAGCAAAACCACCTCTTCGAATACTATCAAATGCGTCTTCATCATTAATATGATTAAATCCCAAAGCTCGTTCATCTTTGAATCCACAACTGGAGCATATTTTACCACCTAGAATTTCAAATAATTTTTCTTTTAGAGAAGAATAGAATTTTTCAGAACCATTTGAATAGAAACTCTCAGATTTTTTTAGGAATTTTTCATTTTTAGATTTAGCTCTAAAATCATCCTGACTAGATCTTGGTTCATCTCTGGAATATCTATCTCGAGATCTTGGTTCATCTCTGGAATATCTATCTCGAGATTTTTGTGGTTTATTTTTTTGAAAACATTCGCTACAATATACAGGTCTGTTAAATTTTGGTTCAAATGGAATTTGGCATTCATCTCCACAATCTCCACATGTTACAGTATGCATTTCTGATCTTCTTTCATTTCTGGAATATCTATCTCGAGATGGTCTTTCATATCTAGAATTTCGAAAAGAACGTGATGGTACGTCATCTCTAGAATTTTTAGAAGTTTGATTAGGTTTAGAATGTCGAACAAATTCCTTATCAGAATATTTAGCTTTATAGAAATCCATTTTCTTATACATATTCATCATTATTGATTATAGATAGTTAGAGCTTGAATTTGTGCCTAGAATGAAAATATGTGAATTAAACCAGGGATTTATCCATTTCAGTTCCCATAATTTCTTGAACTTTTAGAAAATATAGTTTAGTAGAATACGGCATATCATCTAAATTATTATCAACTACAATCATAAAATAACGAACTGCCCTTTTTGAGATATCAAGATTAAATTTCATAGGAAGAATTGGGTCTTGTTTCACCTTGATTTTATCTTGCAGCCATGGGGGAGCCATATCAATAGTTTCTTTAATAATTTTATTATACCAAAATGAAAGATTTTCAGGGTGTAGACCCTCCTTTAGGTTTGAAATATCAGCATCAAATTTTTTCATCATGTTATTTATAATTGCCATTAAACCTTAATCCAAAAATATTGTTTTATTACAATTACTCAAACATAGAGAATCTTCTAGTCAATTGATGATACGTTACCATCTATGTCTATTTCTGAATTTTTTATTCTCGTTGTAGAAATTCTATTTCCATCATAAGCCAACACCATAGGAACTATTACTATTTTTACAGGAGATAGATTTTTTTCTTTTCTAAGTTGATTTAATATTTCTCCTTGATTTCCGGTCTCATCGCTTACTACAAGAGCCTGTACATTTTCTTCTAAAACCGCAGGACCAAAATCATTGTCTAATTTACTTATTTGAAAGTGATGGTTTGGAAAATTTGTTTTAATTGCATTTGTTAATATTTCAAATCTTTTTTCATAATTGTTCAGAGTTTTTTTTCCTCTTTTTTCAGCTAATTCGTCACTGGTTAAACCAATAATTACATTAGATGAAATTGAAAATGCTTTTGCAAGTAAAGCAAGATGACCTTTATGAATTATATCAAAAGTCCCTCCCATTGCAACAAGAGTAAACTTAGACATACTAACAAATAGAAAAGATATGAAAATAAATCTACTAGTTTACAAGTATCAATACTATGGGTCCTGGATTTGCAATTGGAACATTGTTTCTATCCCAAACAAATGTCTCAATAAAAAACAAACCGTTATTTTCTGGAATCCAATCTACTGCCTGGGATTGTTGACCAGTTTCAATATATCGTCCATCATATTTTCCTATAAATTCTACATATGGCGTCCCAGATTGTTTAATTTGAACATAATAGGTATAAGGAGTTTCATTAGTTTTTTGATCAGCTGAGAATTGAATCCAAGCATCACTTGTAATTACTACTGTTGAACCTACTTTAATTTCTGAAAGGTTTTTTCCCTCTTTATCAAGTAAAGATACTTTAGATATTGTAACAAGTTTTGTTGCTATTTCAGATGGTGGAATTATCACATTTTTAGGTTCTGAATAAAACACATTTGATTCAGCTGAAACAGTAAATCCTACTGATCTTGATTGAATTTTTTCATTGAAATTAAAATTTATTGTTTCATTTGATTTTACACTACCAATAGGAATTGTAATTACATCAATTACTCTAGGAGGTTGAAAATTATCATAGAAGGAAAGATAGACATTAGTATTATTGGATGGAGCCGCTCCATTTTTTAGAACACCTGAAAAACGTAAAGTATCATCTAAATCAATATTGCTTACTTCAACAGATAGTTGGTTTGATTTAGAAGTCGATGAATTGAATAACCCAAGAGAAACAGAGGCATGTGTAATCTCAGAATTTGGAGTTTTTGATTTAATGATATAGGGTGAAGTTCCAAGTGGTGGAATTACTTGCAAAGAGGATTTTCCTTCAACAATTTCTAGAGGCTCGGGATTAGTATCATCATAAAATATTACACGTATTCGTACATCAGTCACAGAAGTAAGGGTATTAGTATTTTTAACTTCACCCACCACAACAGTATAACCTTGTTCATCTTGGTAAACATATGGAGCGTTACTAGTGAGAATCACAGATAACGTAGGTAATGTGTCAGTTTTTTGAGCAAAACTTGAGCTTATAGGAAATAACATTAAAATCAAAAATATGCTAAGAATAATTTTCTTCATGTAAATTTTATTGATTAGAGATTAATTTTATGCAACATATGATATAGTCAACAAGAAAGGTAAGAACGTTTAACCCAGTTATCACTGAATTATTAATAAAAAGAAGTTAAAAGAAATAAAAATTTTATCGTCTTTTCTTCATTGCTGTAATTGCTAACCAGTAAACTAATCCTGGTGCCAATCCAACAATGAGTGGAATCCAAACTGGCCATGCATCTGCTGCGCTTGTCATAGATTAAAACGAAAAGTTATCCTATTTAAATCCATCCAGAAATCCGATATTCAGAATTGATCGAAGGATGTGGAAGTGGACTGGACGGGATTTGAACCCATGACCCCCCGCGTGCAAGGCGGGTATACTACCAGGCTATACTACCAGCCCACATCAAGAAGGGATAATGTGTGGATTTTAATTGTTGTCTTCTTGAGAAGAATTTTATTTGTATACCAAAGTATCAATTCATGGTACTTTTAGAATCTCAAATTAAATTAAAACCAGGAGATAAAGCCCCAGAGTTTCAACTCTTGGGTATTGATGATAAAAAACACACATTGAATGACTATAGCAATTATCATGGAATTTTAATTATTTTCATGTGTAACCACTGTCCATATGTCAAGGCAAAAGCAGATGCGTTAAACGAGTTGTATGAAAAATATGGGGACAAAATAGCAATAGTTGGAATAAACAGTAATGATTCCAAAAACTATCCAGAAGACAGTTTTGAAAATATGAAAATAACTGCAAAAGAAAAGGGATTCAAATTTGATTATTTAGTTGATGATACTCAAGAAATTGCAAAGAAGTATGGTGCAATATGTACACCAGATCCTTTCTTATTCAATAACAGCAAACATCTAGTATTTCATGGAAAGATAGACAATGCAATGAAACCGGATGCTATTGTTACTGAAAAAACAATGAGTAAGAATATAGAAAAATTACTATCTGGAGAGAAAATTGAAAAAGATTTTGACCCATCAATTGGGTGTTCAATTAAGTGGAAGGAAAATTAAACTTAAATGAGTCCTGTCAAGAGGTTGGATTAAGGGCTCGTAGCTCAGCTTGGCTGGAGCGTTCGACTGATAATCGAAAGGTCATGTGTTCGAATCACATCGGGCCCACTTTTTATTTTGAACTCTCAGAGACCGTTTTTGACCATTGAAGAACATCTTCAAATCTTTCAGATATTAAATCAGACTGGATTTTTGTCTTTTTTCCAACTTTTCCGCACAATGCTAATCGAATTTTTTTTCCTAATTTTTCCTTAATTGAGTTTACAGATTCTGCAAAAAAGTGTAACCCTTCTTCAGTATTTGAAAAAACAAGAACAATCATTATTCCAGATTTTTGTTTCCAGATTTTTCCCATGAGTTTTTGTAAATCAAGATCAAACAAGACGTTGATTGCAGACGACATATCACCTAAATGAAAAACTCGCCATCCATCTGAATGCAGAGATGCAGATGCAGCTTCGGATAACAATTTGCTATGGGAATCAGCTGAAATAACAATTATGTTATTTTTTGGGTTTGAATCAATTGAAATTTGATTAAAAATTTGAAGTGATTTTGATATAATATTTTGTAGTAATTTTTGCTCAGTATTCCCAATTTTTCCATCATCGTATAATTTTTGAATTGATTCTACAGATGGAATTATCACTTCAGTAACAAGTTTTGGAACAGTTGCACCAGAGTTAATACAGTTTTTAATCAGTGAATAAATTTGAGTCTCCTGTACTTTGATTAATTTATCAAGAAATTGTGGTGCAACTTTAAAGTAATCATCAGGAAAAGAATAGGCCTCTTGTCCTGACTCTAAAAACCACAATGTGATATTTCCAATATTGTTTTGTCGAAGGAATCCTTCTGCAGCAAATACTTTGAGATATTTTGTCATGGTGGTTCTATTCACACCAAGTTTTTTAGAAATTTCAACACCAGACATTCCACTTTTAGAATCCTCAAGTAGTTCAATCAACTTCTGCCTAATTTCTGAAGATTCGTATCCTTTACCCATACTGCTCCAAAGTCAAGGTATTGTATAAAGACTAATTTTCATATGAGGCTTGTAGAACGGAGATTAAAGGAAATAACAAATAGATTCTGTAATATTTGACGGTTATCAAATCTATCATAATTACGTTAGACCTCACATGGCACTAGATGGTAAGACCCCATCAGAAGCTTGTGGGATTCAAATCAATGGAGACAACAAATGGATTACAGTAATTCAGAACGCAAACAGAAAATAAAGAGACTCACCAGAGTATGTTTCAAGATTACTCTGGTGTTTATTGATTATCTGATATAATCAATTCTTTCGTAATCTGTGAACTATCTCCATAGGTTTCATTAACTGTTTTTTCTTTTCTACAGCTTCGTGAACCTCTGCAAGTAGTTGGGCTAGTTCCTTAATCAGTAGTTCTTCCATTTCCTTTTCGATTTTGCTTTGAGTCATCTAAAAATTCTCAAAAATCCTAATTAATTAATTTTTTGAAAAATCCGTATGAGTGTAATATTTTATTACATATTTTTTATGCGTAAATTATTCTATCAACCGAGGGGTAACAGGAAGAAAATCCAACCGAGAAGGTAACAGTACCCATAAAATAAAATCTTATATAGTCCGGTACTTTAATGTACGGTAAGGAAAAGTAAATTGCCGAAAGCTGGATTCAAATCAATAACTGTATCTGAAACCGTCTACGATAAATTCCAAGATGTTTATCAGAAAAATAAAGACAACCTTGCAATGAAAGGCGTTAACAGTTTTTCAGGTTATGTAACTTACATGTTAGAGGAGATGATGCAAAAAGACAAAACATTTGCAAGATATGCTCCAAAGATTGAGAAGATTTCAATTGATGATGATCGTGTTATACTAAAAGACAATATCAAAAACAGAATAGCTGAAGTTGCAGTACAAAAAGGAGAATTGTTTTGTCAGCTTTGCGAAGAGAAAGATTGTGTTCATATTGGATTTGTATTTTCACTTCCAGACGTTTATGAAATTTTGAATTCTAGAGGAATTAGACATCCAAAATAAATTAGCAGTGGAGGAGGTGGGATTTGAACCCACGAACTCCTGAGAGACAGGATCACCCATTTTTATGATCTTAAGTCCTGCATGTCCAAAAGCACTATGTGCTTACTTTGGCCAGGCTTGATTACTCCTCCAAAAAGGTAGAATTTTGTGTGAAATTTAACAGTTTAGAGTGTTTTGAGACATAATCAAGAATTATAAGGATTTTCAAACGCTGAAATTTGTGCTTCGATAGCTCAGCCTGGTAGAGCGTTACCTTGGTAAGGTAAAGGTCGCGGGTTCAGATCCCGTTCGGAGCTTTCAATAATTTTTTATTAAAAGTTCAAAATGGCCAGTTCTTTTTTTAGAGTTTGAATTAATGGATCGGTTTGCTTCTATCCTAGTGATTTTCCATGGTTTTTTTGCAAAGATATCAGATACTTCCTTAGAGTCAGAATTGGACAATAATACATGACATTCTTTAGAATCTAATTTCAAACAAAGTTCAGATAGTCTAGTAAGGTCATCATATGTAAAATCTTTTGTAGTGTAACTCGTGAAATTTGCAGTAGAGCTTACTGGTTGATATGGAGGATCAAAATATACCAGATCCCCTTTTTTTGCATCTCTTAGAACTGACTCAAAATCTCTACATTTGATTGAGATTCTATTTGTCTGCAAGATGTTGCTTACAACACGAAGATTTTCTTCATTTACTATGTTTGGGTTTGTGTATTTTCCTAATGGAACATTAAATTTTCCTTTACTATTTACTCGGTAAAGCCCATTAAAGCAAGTTCTATTCAAGAAAATTAATCGAGATGTTTTTTCAACTTCATTTCTAGGATTGCTTTCTCTTACAGAATAATAGTATGATTTGGAATCTTTTTGATAATTTTTTTCGTGACTTTTCAGAGATGAAATTAATGCATCAATTCTATCTCTAATTGTTGTATATGCCAATACAAGATCAGAATTTAGATCAGAGATACTACATTTTTGACCATTTTTATCAGTAAGAATATGAAAAAGTAAAGCACCTCCACCAAGAAATGGTTCATAATACGTACCAAAAGCATTGGGAAGATTTTGATGCAATATTGGAATTAACTGTCTTTTTCCTCCGGCCCATTTTACAAATGGTTTCGGAGTAACAAAAATCTGTTCATATTGTTGCTTCACATGATATCATCACAATAACGCATATTGTCAAAAGAGACAACAAAAGATCACAATATGTACAATATTTTTTAATCAAATTCTAAAATCATGTATAGAATACTCTAAACTAAAATAATAAAATGAAAAGGAAAGGGTTGAAGTTTTAGTCCCACTTTGACCAAGCGGCCATCCATCTGTATGTCCAAGTATTCAGCTTACAACCCAATGCTGTAAACGTAACTGACAATACTGCACCAGCACCTGCACCCAGTGCTACTGGACTGTTATAGAATTTACCTACTTGAGGCTCTATTGGTGTCATGTATGGTGGCAATGTTGGTCTTGGATATTTGAATGCCGTTTCTAGTGGGTCTGCTACTGTTATCAGGTTTACCATGTTGAATAATGGTAAAGACATTCCTACAAGTACGCCGCCAAACAGTATCAATGAATGTTTGTTCTTCTTTGTAGCCCAATATGCCAAATCAAGCAACATTGCTGATGGCAACCAAACTGGTGTTACAATGAAGTCATATGGATAACCTAGAGCAAACCATGCACCTTTTGCTATCCATGTGTATACTGTCATAATTAGGGCGTAATACGTCGCTGTTCCTGGAACGCCTGTAAACGTTAGGTAATATGTTGCACCTACGCAAAGCATCAAAGTTTGCGATATTGAAAATACCGTAAACGATGTCCAAGCCCAGTCAGTATAGAAAATGTAGTCTCCTGCATTAATTGTTAACAGTGTAGAGTTAACTGCAACTACTACTATGAACAAGTAGTGAGTACATCGTCTTAGCCAGACCATTATCAAGTAGAATAAACGGTCAGTATATAAAATTTTAGAGTGTGGTGGAGATCGTTAATTTTTTTAAAATAAAGTAAAAAGAAGAACTGAAGGATTTTCCTTCTAATGTCCAACAAATAGTACTATAAGTACAGTACCCACAGCGGTTGCGGCTAGAGTTGCAGCAACTATTCCATTGCTGTTCTTCTTAGAGCCCTCTTCCATAACTTTAACACAGAAGAGATAACCGATTGCTTCGATAATTGTTAGAACGATGAACGCATAGTGACCACTGCTTGTTGGATATGCCCATGGATAATAGAAGTATCCTGCTGCAGTACCACCAAAAGTTGCTAACCAAGCTGCGATGTAAGATATGGTGATCATACCTGTCATATTTTCGACACGTCGACCAATCATTTTTTCTACATCGGAACTAGATGCGCCACCTGCGCCACTTGAACCAAATCCTTTCGGAAGAGTCATTCTGGAATTATACTAATCAGAATCCTTTTAAATCTTTCTTAAATGTGAGACCCAGTACGATCTTCGTGATATTGAAAAGAAGAAAAAGAGAAAAAATGTGCTAATGCACTTTGTGTCTATGGAATTGCTCTGCTGTACAATTTGCCTTCTAAAGCCATCTTGTACATCTCTGCAACGTACGGATTCTCACCTGGAGTTTCTGCACCTAATTCTACGAGTCGAGCATATACTCTAACTACGTATGCTAGTGCACCCATGAATGCTACTACGACACCCATGTTAAACATCCAATGATTTGGTACTGCAAAGATTTCTTCTACAAACCAGAAGTGCCACATCTCATTGACTCCAATTGTAAACATGGTTGCAAGGTAACCAAGAATGGTCATCTTCAATCCAGTGTTAATTGAATTATTTGGACCTCTGAGTACTGGTACTTTTCTATCATAGATTGCTGCTGCTGCCCATCCAAGTGGTAATGTGATGAAGTGGGAGTATAGCCACCAGTGTGCTGGTGTAAATGCACTATCTCTGATAGAGGTTTGATGTAAAGAACCATCAACGAAGTTATCTACTTCGACTGATGCTGCAGTGGATCCCATAGCAATGACGATGAGCCAGATTTTCTTTAGTCTCTGAATCTCAACTTCTTTTGGGATTAATGCGGGCATCTGTGCCATGTTGACTTTAGTGTTAATTCTGGATATAAAGCAAAGGTTTTGAAATTATAATATTTTATCAGAATTTTGATCAATGAAACAATAAATTATTGGAATTTTTCATATAAAATTCAAGATATTTTGAAATAATTATACTTAATTTTTGTTAATTTTAATGTTAATCATCGATGATGATCATCATTACGAAGTATCGATCCTCGTTATCAAGGTAAAATATATAACAATGTGTATTATCATTCTGAATATTAGGACTATGGTCGAAAAAAAGATTTTCGTATTAGGACTCGCTGCTGTACTTGCATTAGGTACACTTGGTTTCAACTGGGTTGAATCCATAATTCCAACTGCAGATGCACACGGTGTCCAAGCACAACTTCAGAGTCGTTTCATCAGAATCGAAGATGAAACCTTCAATAGACAATCACTACAAACTGGAGAAACTTTGACTGTTCAAGGTACTTTAGTTAGTCTTGTAGAAAGAGACCTTAGAGGATG
This sequence comes from Nitrosarchaeum sp., assembly GCF_025699065.1. Lineage (NCBI taxonomy): Archaea > Thermoproteati > Nitrososphaerota > Nitrososphaeria > Nitrosopumilales > Nitrosopumilaceae > Nitrosarchaeum > Nitrosarchaeum sp. The sequence continues at coordinate 21,508 of NZ_JAILWF010000007.1, forward strand.
GATTTCCATTTTCTCAGAATCTACTAACGCAGGTAACAGATGGGAGATGTTAGCAAGAGACCCACCAGGAAACGTCTTTGACATTCCAGGTAACGCTGTTGTTGAATATTCATTATCTGCAAAAGCACTTGAAGCTGGTGTATATCACGTACACACACAACTCAACGTAGCTAAAGTAGGTCCAGGTCTAGGTCCAGGTCAAACAGTAGTTGTTGAAGGAGAACCAATTATCAAACCAATTCCATATACCAACATCGCATATCAATCAATTATCATTGGTGTTGGCTATGTAATCACGTTTGCAACACGACCCTGGCAAGTTATCTAAGCCACCCACTTTTCCTTTTCATTTTATAGATATTCATTACGATTATAGTATTACAATCAACCAAGTTTTATCTGTAAGAAAAAAATAGAAAGGATATGTTAAGTTTTAAAATAAAAAAATTAGATATCTTTCAAAGTTATTTTTTTGGAGATGTTGAGTTTCGTAATGATAATTATAAAATAAACATACAAAATCAGAAAAGAGGAAAAGTACTCAAATTACCTTTTGGGATTAATTCAAAAAAAGAAAAGATGATAGTAAGAATGACAGGATCAAAAGATCTGTTTGTTGAAGATTATTTGCCGTATTACGGTCAATCAGAATGGCTCGAAATTGATTCAGATGAAATTACTTATTTTCTGGCAGACCACCAAGACCAGTTTGACACTATTGAGATAATGGACACTTAACAGAAGGACTTTAAATAATCCTCAAAAAAATCACATATATGATTTGGCCAGGAACCGGGGATCCGTATAAGAGAAAAAAGACATTACAGTTTTTGGCTTTAAGTGCAGGAGTAGGAGCTGTTGCGGTTTTAATTACAATTCTAGTTGTAAATCCATTTATCGGAGAACAACCACGTAGTGCATGTATCAACGATATCCAGAGAAATTGGAAGATATCATTTACTGTAGAGATTTATGTCGATAATCAAAAAGCAGACATACCAGCTAATGTTGGTTTCATGGAAGGTGGATGCCAAAGAGCAATTTACACACTAAGTGATGATGGAACGGCATATGCAGAATGGAAAGAAGATCCTAATTTTGAGATTGGACACTTTTTATGGATTTTCAAATTTCCACTAAGAGACATGGATGAATCAAAATCTGTGATATATGTCAATGATAGGATTTCAGAAAATTTTATCAAGACGCCATTGCAAGACGGATATCATTACAAGGCGATGTTTACCTCAAAAGCATACGATGAGGCAAAGGATACAGACTTCCTGCCTCCTCAGAACTAAGTCATAGAAAATTTTCAAATCAGACTTTAGAAAAAAACTTGAATAAACAGGTTTATTCAGAATTATAAAAATAATGAAAAGAGGAAAGGAGTTATTTTACCAGTATTTACCGTTGTCTGGAATTAAACCGATACCTTCTCTTTCAAAGTGTCTGTCTAATTCGTCGACCCATCTCTCACGGTTGTCTTTGTAAGCCCATCCGTGTACACGTAACCAGAATGAGATTACTCCAAGAAGGAATACTGAGAACATTATGGTTCCGAAGATGTAAATCATTACATCATAGAATAATGGATCATAGTTTGGTCCTAACTGACCTGTAAGTGAAGACAGGATGCTTAGGAAAGTTCCTACGATAGGAGTCATTGTATATTTTGGCTCTATTTGTGCGATATATACATTTCTTTTATTATCATAAAGTACGAGATCAGTATCCACTAAAGTATATCAAAGAAAATAAGAGAAAAGTAAGGTTTGATTATCCTCGTCCCATTGCTGCGTACTTGCCAGATCTTCCTCTAATGAAGAGAGCTCCTGCAATACCACCAAAGACTGCAGCTGTAATAATAGTTGCACCAAGCACACCACTTGCATCAAGATAAGGCGTACCTGATCCAGATGCAGGATTAGCTTCTGCAGCTTCAATTCTTCTTCGTTGAATCTCCAGTGCTTCTTCCAAGGTATATGATCCAGTTTCTCCTTCTGAACCAACGTTACCCATGTATTGTGCAAATGCGATTGCATTTTCTGCGTAGTAACCGATGGTGAACACAGCAATCAGAGATGCTGCTAAAAGTATTTTTGTATTCATACAGTTTACCTGTTCGTTCTGATAAAATTGTACATATTTAACTTTTATTCTAAGCTTCAAAATGCAGACATTATGTACGAGAATCGGAATAAGTAACGTTTAATTTTGTTCTATAATCAGCCCAATCATGGGACGATTACACACACATAGACATGGAAAATCACACACGATTAGACCATCTACACTTCGTGCACCATCATGGAACACACTTAGTCCTAAAGAAATAGAAGAATTAGTTGTAAAATATTCAAAAGATGGATTATCTCCAAGTCAAATTGGATTAAAGCTCAGAGATCAACATTCAATTCCACTCATCAAATCGATCACAAAGAAGAGTCTTGGAAAAATACTAGAGGAAAATAATCTTCAAGCAGAAATGCCAGAAGATCTAGACAATATTGTAAAAAAAGCAGTAGGTCTTCAAAAACACCTAAAGGCAAACAAGGGAGATAATAGAAATGTTAGATCTCTTGAATTAATTGAGGCAAAAGTACACAGATTATCAGTGTACTATAAAAGAATAAATCGTATTCCTGAAAACTGGAAATATAAATCAGTAGTTGCTCAATTAGAGTAATGACAAAAACTCTTGATGAGTCGCTTTCGTTTTTCAAAGATAGAATTTCAGACTGTATAAAAACAAGAAAATCAATTTCGGTTACAACTCATATCGATTGTGATGGATTAACCTCTGGGAGCATCATCACAAAAGCACTCATGAGATCTGGGGCAAAATGCACAGTTAGAACTTCAAAAGAATTTAGTAAGAAAGTTATTGATTCTCTAAAAAAAGATTCCAGAGATTTTCATATAATTACAGATCTTGCAGGTGGGTTTGCAACCAACTTAGATGAATCGTTAGGAGAAAACTGGATTGTATTAGATCATCACCAAATACCTGAAAAAGAGCATGAAAATCAAAGAGTCATCAATGCATGGAAATATGGAATTGATGGAGGTACAGAAATTTGTGCAGGTGGAATGGCATATCTTGCAGCAATGGCATTAGACGACAAGAATATTGATTTGTCTGCAATAGCTGTGGTTTCAGCTCTTGGTGATAGACAAGACCAAGGAGAAAGAAAATCGTTTGTTGGAAAAAATTTTGAAATTGCCAATACTGCAAAGGAAGAAGGATTAGTAGACATTGATTTAGATTTATTGTTGGTTGGAAGAGAGACAAGGCCAATTTCAGATTCTTTAGCATTTACATCTCAACCATTTATTGAAGGCTTAACTTGGAATAGAGATGCCTGCCTATCACTTTTGAATTCTTCTGGAATACAACTAAAAGAAGGAGGCAGGTGGAGAGTTCCAGCAGAATTAAATGATGATGAAAAAAAAGTAGTCATTGAAACCATTACCAAATTTACTTCAGGAAAGAATGCAACAGAGATAATGTCAGAATTAATTGGATATACCTATACATTTCCAAGAGAAGATAAGAGGAGTTTTTTGCGAGATGGAAGAGAATTTTCAACTATGCTAAATTCCTGTGGACGAATTAATCGTTCTGGAGTTGGAATTGCTGTTTGTATGGGTGATAGAAATAAGATCCTAAGGGAAGGAGAAACGATTCTTACAGATTATAGAAAAATGATTAGAGAGTACATGAATATCTTAACAAATGAAAGATGGAGAATTTCAGAAAGCAAAACATGTGTCATGGTAAATGGGGAAGGAATTGTACCAGAGATGATGACAGGTACAATTTCATCATTAATTGCAGGTTCTCCAAAAAATGCCGGAAAAATCATAATTTTAAGGACAGGTGGAGAAGAAAACACTATAAAATTTTCATCAAGAAAGTCATTTGGATGTAAATCAGAGATTAACTTAAGTGAGTTAATGAGGACAGGAGCTGAGAAATTTGATGGAGTTGGCGGAGGTCATAATGCAGCAGCTGGTGCAAAAATAACTAAAGACAAATTAGATGGATTTCTAGATTATTTAGAAGTAAATGTCGTTAACATGCCAAGTACAGGTAATTCTCAATAATCTTTCAAAAGAAAAGGCAGAAACTGTAAAAAAAGCGTTAGAACCAGATAATGTAAATTTTCCAGAAGGATTAAGTCTAAATGTTGAAAATATTGATAACAAACTAGTTTTTAATTTTGAGAGTAGAGAGAATATGAAAAAATTGATAGGCACTATTGATGAAGTTTTAGAGCATGTTCAGCTTGCATTAAAGGTGATTGAGTAATGTTAGATCCAAAAATAATCAAAGATAATCCACAAAGAATTAGAGATATGCTAAAAGCAAGAGCAGTTGAATTTAATCTTGATGAATTAGTAGAGTCTGATCAAAAAAGAAGAGACCTTATTCTCAAAACAGATGAAATGCGAAAAAAGAAGAATCAAGTAGCATTAGAAATTTCTCAAAAAAAGAAATCAGGAGAAGATATTTCGCCAATTTTATCTGAAATGAAAAATATTTCAGGAGAACTTGCAAAATTAGAATCATTACAGGGAGAAGTGGAAAAAAAATATTCTAATTTAGCATTGACTATTCCAAATTTGATTCACGAGTCTGTACCTATTGGCAAAGATGAAAATGCCAACATAGAAATTAAAAAATGGGGAACAATTCCTAAATTTGATTTTAAAATTAATGACCACATAGACATTTCTGCGAATTTGGATCTAGTTGATCTTGAGAGAGCAGCAAAAGTTGCAGGTGCAAGATTTTATTATCTGAAAAACGATCTTGTCAGATTAAACCAATCTCTTATTCATTATGCATTAGATTTTCTTGCTGAAAAAAATTATTCTCTAGTTCAACCGCCATATATGATCAATCGTCAATCTATGGAAGGAGCAATAATAGCCGATGATTTTGAAGAAGTAATTTACAAAATTGATAATGAAGATCTGTACATGATTGGAACTTCTGAACATGCTATGGCAGCAATGCGTTCAGATGAGATTATTGAAGGCAAAGATCTTCCTTTAAGATTTGCAGGAGTAAGTCCATGTTTCAGAAAAGAAGCTGGTGCACATGGAAGAGATCAAAAAGGAATTTTTAGAGTACATCAATTTGATAAAATTGAGCAATTTGTTTTTGCTCGTCCAGAAGAATCCTGGAAAGAACATGAAAAAATGTTATCTGTAGCTGAGGAGTTTTATCAAAAATTAGAGATTCCATACAAAGTAATGCTATTATCATCAGCAGATATGGGAAAAGTATCTGCAAAAACATACGATATTGAAGCATGGATGGCAGGTCAGAATGCATATAGAGAAATTGTTTCGTGTTCAAATTGTTTAGATTATCAAGCAAGAAGACTAAAGATCAGGTTTAGAGATAAAACAAATGAAGAAACACAATATTTACACACATTAAACAGCACGTTAGTTGCTACATCACGTGTTTTAGTTTCAATAATGGAAAATTTTCAAACTAATGATGGACATATTGTTATTCCAAAAGTTTTACAAAAATACATGGGCAAAAACATAATCTAGTCACATACCCTTATATTTTGGATTCAAAGGTCGATAATAATTGGCACGTAGAAAAGGACGCGTAAAGGACAAATGGCGAGAAAAGAAATGGGTAACTGTAAGCGCCCCAGATTCATTTAACAATGTTCCAATTGCTTATGTTCCAATTACTGATGATGAAAATGCAGTAGGGAGAGTTTTAGAAGTCACATTATATGATATTCTAAAAGGAGACCCATCACAACATCAATACAAGATTTACTTCCAAATAAACAAAGTAGAAGAAGATAAAGTTACTACGATTTTTAAAAGATATGAATATTCTAAAGAATTTTTGCGTAGTTTGGTAAGACGAGGTTCATCTAAAATCAATTTCATTATAGATATCAAAACAAAAGATGGTTATGTCTTTAGAATTAAAATACTTGCACTCACACATAGACAACTTAACACATCTAGAAAACATGCATTAAGATTGATTGCTAGAGATGTAATTAACAATACTGTACCTCAAATGACAATCGACCAGTTTGTTCAGGCTACATGTTATAGCAAGATTAATTCCGATATCATGGCTGCATTTAAGAAAGTTATTAGAGTAAGACATGTAGGTCTAGAGAAAGTCAAACTCATTAGAACTGCAGAAAAAGAAATAGCATTACTTGAAGCCTAAACAATTGTATTCATTCAGCTAATGGTTGACAAGCTAGAAGTTACAATTGATGTAATTATACATGCAACTGAAGATGTTTCTAAATTCTTAAAATCATTTGATGACATATTTGAGTTAGATGATAGTTTCACAGTTAATGAAACCCTGGGTCATTTTGAGAATACAATAACAATACTAAGTAGGAAAATTGAAAAAAAGGAGGCTCAAAAATTTGTCGTAAGATTAATTGAAGCTATATCAAAAGAACAAATTATCAAATTAATAGAAGAGATAGAAGAAAGAACAGTAGATTCCAGGCTTCATATTAGATTAGACAAACAAGAATTCATCAAAGGAAATATAGTATTAAGTGAAAGAGATGCAATAAAAGTGAAAATTCATACACCAATTTATAATAAAAAAGATACTGTCAAGATATTCAGGCAGCTATTCCAAATTGCCAACTAGATTAAATAGGAATAAGAAAGCAATTCAATTTGGGAATGAGGAGATAATAGCCGCTCCAGTCTGAGCAAAAGCTTTGAAGACGCCGCGACGAACCGACCCCGTTTTTGAATTTATTATAAAGATCAAAATTGTTCTCACTGAAATCATGGTATTATTTTAAATACGGATAAACGGCGCGTTCTTTTGTGGTAGATTACGACGTCATTATAGCTGGAGGAGGATTAGCAGGAACTATAGCTGCTCAATCAGTTTCACATTACTCAAATCAAGGATTAAAAATTCTAGTTATTGATAGAAGCCCTTCAAATTTACCAGGATCTAAAAGTGTATCAGGTTGGATATGTGGAGATGCAGTTAGTAAAGAAGCTGTAGACTACATGACAAATAGAATTAAAGTTAACTGGAGTGAGCCAGAAATTGAACATAAAGTAAAAGGAGTAATGGCATTTTCTCCAGATAGAGAAACATCCATTCCATTTGATGGTGCTGGATATATGCTCAATAGACAAGTTTTGCCAGAACGTCAAAATGAAAGAACTTTAGCAATGGGAGTAGATTTTGATTTTGAAGTTAATCTTACTGGATTAGTTTATGATGGAAATCAAGTAATTGGAGTTCAAGGAATCAACAACAAAACAAAAACACCATACAAAAAGACAGCCAAAGTTGTAATCGATGCAACTGGAATGACATCTATGCTTCGAAATCAAATTTCCAACACAACAAAAATGGAAAAAAAAATAGATCGTACAGATGTAGAATCAACAGGAAGACATATCATGTATTTTGACCAAGGAGAAGAAGATCTAACAGAATTTGATCCAAATTATTGCATAATTCATCTTGATCAAGATATTGCTCCAGGTGGATATGGATGGGTATTTCCTAAAGGAAAAAATAAAGTAAACATAGGTCTTGGGGTTGAAAAAACACTTCTTGAAAAACGAAATCAGAGATTAGGAAAAAACGATAATGTATCCATGTTAATTAATCAATACGTTGAAAGAAATCGAGCAATTAAAAATGCAAGACTATCAGAAGATGCTCAAGATAAGAATAATGCAACTGGAAATTTCCAAGTTTCGGTCAGAAGACAAAATGATTGTATGGTAGCAAATGGATTTGTAATAGTCGGGGATTCTGCATGGATGCCAAAACCTCTTGATGCCGGAGGGATTGGACCAGCATTAGTTGCTGGAACTATTGTTGGAAAATGTGTAGTAGAAGCAATCCAGTCAGGAGATGTTACAGAAAAAGGATTATGGAAATACAATAAAGAATTCATTAATGAATACGGTTACAAAACAGCTGGATTAGAAATTTTTAGAAAATTAATTCAAACTCTCACCAATGAACAAATCAGTTATGGAATGAAACACTTTTTGGGGAATCTAGACGTTGAAGCAATTTCAAAAGGAGAACATCCTGACTTTTCAAACGTTACAAAATTAGGAATGATGATCAGAGGTGCGCTTAACAAAAAACTAGCTGATGGTTTACGTTTTACTACACAACAAAACAGACTCTTAACAAAACACTATTACGAATATCCTGAATCTCCAGAAGGATTTGATGAGTGGAGTAAGAAACTACATCATATTCTTGATGAATCTAATGCCAAATTACCTCAATATCAAAACTAAGCTTTATTTGTAAACCTAATCATAAAAAAATATCAGATGTTAAAAGAGACACAGTATTTAGATTGGAATAATTCAAATGAAATTTTAAAGAAAGCCTATAAGGCAAAATTATTTGTGCTGATAATCGGTCCTAAAGGTACAGGAAAAACATCGCTAGTTAGAGATTTTGCAGAAAATATGAATATGAAAATGGAATCTATTAATTTTAGCCTACGAACACGAGAAAGTCACTTAATTGGAACTAAAACTTTAACCAATGGAACTGTTAGTTTTGAGGAAGGTCTTTTGATTAAATCAATGAAAGAAAGTAGTATGTTATATCTAGACGAAATTAATGCGGCTGAAGCTGATGTGTTGCTTAGATTAGATGAAGCACTTGATGACAGAAGACAGATTGTATTAAAAGAATCCACAGGTGAAATTGTAAAAGCTAAAGAAGGTTGGTTTGTAATTGCAACAATTAATCCATTAACACATAGCGGCACTAAAGAATTGCCACCACAATTACTCAGTAGATTTCCAGTTAGAATTAGCTTAGAATATCCACCAGAGAATATTGAATTAGAAATTATTAAAAAACATGTTTCAGGAAATCATGATTCTGAGATCATTCAAGCAATTAAACTTGCAAATGTATTAAGACAGGCAGCTGCAGTTGAAGAATTATTCTACTCTCCAAGTTTAAGGGAAACCATTGCATTTGGAAAACTACTTGATGAGGGAATGACTCCTAAAAAAGCAGCAAATATTGTTTTTGGTAATGTGTATACACAATGGGGAAATATAGAATATCAAAAAGTAAGTGACATCATTACCTCAATGTTTGGTAATTAGATGCAATCATTACAATTACAAAACGAGTCACTAGTTGAGATAGCCACATTTTTGATTAGAAGATGGTCAGAAAGAGAAAACATCACAGTAGAATTTTCAGATAGAGTCAATACAAAAACAAGATTACAAGAAAATAGAGTAATCTTAACTCCAATTGAAAAAAGAATTGGAAACGAATTTCAGAGATATAGACAGTTTAGAACTTCATTATGGTATGAATCTATGAGAGTAAAATTTTGTAAAAAAATTCTTAGCAACGATCATGCATTTGGATTTATTCTAAACACGATGGAGACGGTAAGAGTAGAGCAGTTAGGAAGGAAATTTTGGAAGGGAATGGATGAAGAAATTATCTTTAATTATGCATACATGCTTGTAGGCAGGCCTCAATTACATACAGTTTATGGAAAAGCACGAATTGTAGAAGCGTTTTATCAATATTTTATGTTTGGAACAATAAAAGGAGAAGTACAATCTAGTCATTTTGAAAGAATAAAAAAAGCTTCAGACTTTGCTAAGAAAATTGTTGAGGAATCTATAAGAAAAAAATACGATACAGAATGGTTAGAAAAAAAAGTAGTGGAAATAATTAAAATTCTAGACATAGATTCGTTACTTACAATTCCAGTATCGTTACCGTTTATGAAAGTTGGTATGGCATTATCAGAAGAAGAATTATTAAAATTTCTAACAATAATTTCAAAAAATAAAGAAGGTGAATTTGGCAAGATTGATCCGAAATCGACATTAAGTGGAGAAAACATCTATGACGAATACAAAGTAATTCTTGATGAAAAGAAGAAAAATGAAAAAAAAGGATTAGGACCAAAATCAATAGGAATTCAGGTTCCTATTGTAACTAACATTGATGAAACAATAATCTACGACATGAATTTAATAAATAATCTTAAAATAAAATTTAAAGAATTAAAATCAGGATGGAAAGAACAACATCATATTAGCGGAGATGAATTTGATGAAGAAAACTACATTGATGAACATGAACCATTTTTTACAGATATTAAAAAATTAATTAAATCCAAGATTGTTATTTTGTTAGATCATTCATCTAGTATTGCATCAGACGCATTAGAATACAAAAAAGCGACACTTGCACTTTGTGAAGTACTAGCATATCTTAAAGTAAAATTTGCTGTTTATGCATTTAACACACAAAATAGAGATATTGTATGTTGGTTGATAAAACCAGATAATATGAAATGGAATAATATTTCTGCAAAAAGATTAGCTCAAATAGTTGCAAATGGTTCAACACCATTAGCAGAAGTGTATAGTAAAATGTTCCCAACAATACAATCAAAAAGACCAGATATTTTTTTGACATTAACTGATGGAGAACCGTCTGATCCTGATGCAGTTAGAAATATGACTAAATCTTTCAAAAGATTAGGCATAAACATGGTAGCTTTGGGTTTGGGTCCAAATACAATTAGGGCTACAACAATAGCAAGTAATCTCAAACATTTAGGATATGAAAAAACAATGGCAGTCAGTAGATTAAAAGACATTCCAAGTAAAGTGATTAGCATTTTAGATGTATAATTTAGAATTCAAATCAACCCAAGATACTATCAGATATTTTATATGAGCTTTATTAGATTAGAACAATCAGAGAAAAGTTGTCAGACGAAAAAGAAAATAATATAGATAAAGTCCTATTGGAGCGTTTTGAACAAGAAATTTGGAGTAAAGTACCTCATTTAGAAGGTACAAAGATTGTAAACTCAACACCATTAATTGATCTAACAGAAGATTTCAAAGAATGTGCTAAAAGTATCTATAAATTCGAACTTGACGATAACAATTTGAAAGTTTATGGAAAGTTTGATTCTACATTACTAAGCGGTTCAATCAAAGTAAGAGCTGCTACTCATATCATTCATGATGCAATTGCATCGGGAAAACTAAAAGGAAATCAAACTGTAATTGAAGCTACTTCTGGAAATTTTGGAATAGCTTTAGGACTATTATCAAAAATTGGAGTAAGTGTAGTTGCGTTAGTATCACGAAAATTACAAGAGGGAGTGTTTAAAGAATTAAGAAATGAAAATATTCGAATTATGGATTTAGATATGGATATTTGTCCAGCTCCAGGAATGGAAAACAAAGCAGATGAGTTAGCTGCAAAAGCAACTGCTGGAAATATTCGTTCGCAGTTATCGGAACTTGGTTTTAATCCTGAAATTTTTGACATTAATATTCAAGAAATAGAAGCACTATTAGCTAAACAAGACATCATAAATTTAGCAAGATTTCTTGCAAAAATTTACAATTTATTCTGTCCAAAACAGTACGATAACGAATTGAATGTTGATGTTCATAAAACTATAACAGCTCCAGAAATTGATCAGCAACTTGGCGAAAATGATGATTCGTTAGAAAATTATCAAATAATCTGTTCATTTGGTACCGGAGGAACATCTGGAGGTTTAAGTCAATACATGGCTAAAAAATATGGAAAAAAATCAATACATGTTGTTTTTCCTATTCCTGGTCAGGATGTTGCTGGAATCAGAACAAGAGCCAAAGCTTCAGGATTAACACTCTACAAACCAGATACATTTGCTGCAGAACATGAGATAGATTATGAGAAAGCAAAATTCCTATTGAAGTTTTTTGTAGATAAGGGGTATGATATAGGTGAAAGTACTGCTATAGAATTATTTGCTGCAATGCAGATGGCAAAATCAGGAAATCATAAAAAGTTCATCATAATAGTAGCAGATGGAATTGAAAAATATAGAAAGAATTTTGAGCAAATATCAAAAAATCAATTGCCAATTAATATTTCATTAGAAGAAGCATCATCAATGGTGAATGATTATGACAGAATTATTTGGGTACATACACAATATACTCCTAAAGAAGCTGGAATTGAGATGCTTGCAAAATCATTAGGGGTTGATAAGTCTAAAATCTCTGTACCCAAAGCAAGAACAATTAACGAATTATTATCTACTCAGAAAATTCCTGAAGAGTTAAGTAAGGAACTAAATGGTTCAAAAGGAAAATCACTGTTAGTTTGTATGGCAGGAAATACTTCCCTCATGACTGCGCAAGTACTTGCCAGTAAAGGAATAATTACTCAAAGCTTGAACGGAGGAATTACAAATTTGCCTGAAGGAAGAGGTAGAAATCCTGGCGAATTCATCAAAGCAGCTACTGAATAATAGTTTTGAAGTGCTTATCAGTATCCCAACCATTTGCAGATTTAATAATTTCGGGTAAAAAAACAATAGAACTAAGAAATTGGAATACAAATTTTCGAGGAGAGTTTTTGATTCATGCACCACTTAAAATAAAAACTGAAGACTGTAAGAGATTAAAAATTAATAAAAAATTTGTCACGGGGGTCATAATTGGAAAAGCAGAACTTTATGATGTAAAAAAATATAATTCAATTAAAGAAATAAGAGAGGATCAAAAATTCCATTTTGCGGCAAAAAAATTTCAAAATAAAATGTATGGGTTTAAAATAAGAAATGTAAAAATATTAAAAATTCCAATTCTATGTAAAGGACAATTAGGTTTCTTCAATGTAGAATTAACAAAAATCAAAAACAAAGATATTTTGTCAGATATCATAGATGAAGAATATAGATATCAATGGATCAATCATCATTAAAAGAATAGATTATCACCAAAAAAAAGTATGACTAGTATATATAAAGGGACTATTTAAAGTCCCTCGACATGCCTCAAACAAAACCTATCGTTAGTGTTGAAAATGTAGTTGCTTCTGCCTCAGTAGAACAAAAAATTGATCTCAATGAAATAACTGAAAAATTTCCAGATACAGAATATCATCCAGAACAATTTCCAGGATTAGTATTTAGATTACAAAATCCCAGAACTGCAACACTCATTTTTAGAACAGGAAAAATGGTATGTACAGGTGCAAAATCTGAAGACATGGCAATTAAAGCTGTTAACACAGTAGTTCAAAAACTAAGAAAGGGTAAAATAAAAATAAAAAATGATGCAGTGATAACAGTTCAAAATATAGTAGCGGCAATAAATCTTGGAGGAAAAATCCACTTAGAAAAAGCGGCTAGAACATTACCTAGAAGTATGTATGAGCCTGAACAATTTCCAGGATTAATTCACAGAATGCTAGATCCAAAAACGGTCATATTGTTATTTGCCTCAGGAAAGCTAGTATGTACAGGTGCAAAAAAAGAATCAGACGTATATCGGTCCGTACATAACTTGCATTCATTATTAGAGGAAAAAAACCTCATGATATATGATCAGTAAAAACAATCACAATATTCAAATTAATTATAAAAAATTCAATCTTAATTGAATAAAGATACATATGAAAAAGAAAAAAATAGGCTTACTCCTGAAAATGGATTTAATTTGGTTGGAATAGACTATTTTGCAGATTCAGATAATCAATTGTATTTAATAGAGCATTTTGAAATGTATCAAGATGCATTAAATGCAAAAAAGGAACGCAAAAATTCAGAAGATTATTTTATCTTGTATAAAGATGCGAGTGGAGAAAATTTCTGTAGATAAATTACAAAAATATCAAAGATTCACTTAATTTTACAAAAGATCTTATCATTAACGGTCCAAATCCATAATCATTGACTGATAAAAATAATGATTTGATTGATGTATTTTATGATAAAGAAAAAGTTATTCAAAATGAGTTAAATTCGCAACAAATTAGAAAAAGTTTGAGAGCAAAATATCAAATTTTTGATGAATCTGAATTTACACGTGGCAGAGAGATACTAGGAGATCTAATAGTTCATGGCATGATAGCCTCAGGTGGAACCGATATTGATTGGCTAATTGAGCATAATGGAGGTTTTATCATCATGGAATTCAAAGGATTTCATAATGATAAGATAAACATTCCAAAAGGTCAAATTATTGCGTATGAAAAATTACATGAGAAACTAAATCAAGCCACTAAATGCTATTTGTACATTATTGGTTGTGATGACACTGATTTTTTAAATTCTAATTCATCGATTTGGATCTTTGAGATGAAACAATGGAAAAGTGGAATAATTCCAAAAAATACTAGAGATATTTATGGTGAAGATTCAGGAAAACAGAATAAATTTATTGTGTATCGAGAATATATGGAAGAGATAAGTATAGAAAAATTAAGGGATATGATTGATTCGCATTGGAAAGAATTTGAAAGAATTAAACCTTAAATGAAAATGATTTTGATTTTGTTTCCTCGTTATTTTCTACTTTTATTGTAAATGTACCAGATTTATCCCAACCAGGTCCTCCAGCAATTGCTAAAGTAGAAAACCTACCATCATTTTTTATAGATACTTGTTCAGACCAAACTAACTGACCGTTTTGATTTTCTATTGAGATGTTAATTTTTTCAGAGGTATTAGATTTTCCACTAATTGAGATGATGTCACCCTTTTGATATGATGATAAATCAGTTTGAATTGAAAGTGAGGCAGAATCAATATCTATTGTTTTAGAATTATCAGATATCATAGAAATTCCAGATTGAGAGATACCAATGATAATTATTGCTAACACTGCTACACCAACACCTATCAACATTTTTGGATTTTTTGATTTTTTCTGAATTATTTGTGGAGCCATTGAAGTTGGAATTTCAATGTTTTGCTGTAATGATGTTGTTGGTACAATTACATCAGGAATAGTTGATTTTTCTTCAGCAGATGTGTCTTCTAGGTTTTCAGGTAATCTACCAAGGTATTTTTCCGCTAAATTTCTAACATAATTTCGCTCATAATTACTAATTACTTCATTATTTTCACAAGCCCTAAGAATTTGTTTTAGTATACGTTCATCTCCCTTTTCTTTATCAAGTAAGGTTTGAACATCATCAAGCAGAGGATCAGTCATATTATTTTATTCTCCCAATAGATTATTTATGAAGTTACCTTGTTTAAGATTACTAAGAATTAATACAAATAGGCTTGAATTATGGATTAATAAAACCAGATAAGGGTAATTATTTAGAATATATTTTTTGAGCTTGAATTATGACAGTTCTGATATAGTCTTTTGCGGTAGAATCAGAAACGCCCATTTGTTTAGCTCTTTGATATAGAGCATATTCTTGAGGATTACTCAAATAATATTTTAAAAGATAATTTAGTCGATGAGATCTTTTCTCTTCACTTTTCATGTATCTACTTTATTTTAATACTAAAAAGGTCAAAGGATTATGTTATAACCAGTTGATCCCAATGTATCATAGAATTTGAATTAAAACATGTGATCTTTTTTAAATAATAGAAATTTAGTGAAGCAAATGAAGCAGATCGAGGCAACAATTCAAAATGACAAAATTGGTCCAGTTGCAGATGCCATAAAAGACATGGTTGGAGGATTTACCGTATTAGAAGGAAACGGTAGAGGTTCTGGTCAAAGACAAACCATGAGAGGTGGAAGAGGTACTGGTACTTTTGTTGCAGAATTCAATAAAGTTGCAACTGTTAGTACAATTGTAGATGATTCAAAAGTAGAAGCAATCATCAAGGCAATTTCAGATGCAGCATTTTCAGGAAAAGCGGGCGATGGGATTATTGTTGTATCAACAGTTGATGATGTTATAAATATCGCATCAAAAAAGAGAGGCTCAGAAGCCCTCTAATTATTTTATTTTCATCAAAATCATAAAATGATAGTAAAAGTGAATAGTTTTAAATTATTTAGAATAACATTGAGAAATATAAAAAATGAAAGTTCATAAATTATAAAGTGGCCTTAAAATAAAAAGTCATTGAAGGGACTATATTGGTTGATTTTAGGATTATCTGTTTGGTTCATTCCAACCATAATATTTCAAATAATAATTACGTCTGAGGATTCATTAAAAACAGCAGAAGAAGCAGTGTCAGATATTCCAAAAGAATTAGTGATCATTTTGTTTGCAATCTCTTTACCAATTATTGTTAAAGGAGTAATTACAACTCGTAAAGAACGTAAAGCATCAAAAAATAATGAAGATGTGAAGAATAAAAAATCTAAAAAACAATAGTCAACTGAGAGGATAACAATGGTTTCCTCTCAGTGAGGTATCCCTTTGGGGGACATGTGTTTTGAAGGGATAATCAACCATTACAATTTAAGTATAAAAGCAAATAATTTGATGCTTCTAAAAAGATTTTAGATTAGGCATAATTTTTAATTAATTCATAATAGAAATAATCATTTATTATACAATCATCAATCATAGAACAAATATTAGATAATAAAATGAATGATAATTTTTACCAACATAGATTAGATGAGATTTTCCAAGAAAATGACATAAGATTTGCGGGATTTATAGATAGTAGAGGAAGTTTGATAAAAGGTAAATTTAGAGAAGACATTGTTCCTTTTGAAACAAATACCGAACAACAAAAAATATTTAGAGAGTTAGCATACAGAGTAGCAACCAGAAAAAATTTTGATTATTCTATGGGTCCTGTAAAATATTCAGCATCAAGACGTGAAAAATTGGTAATGATGAGCTTTCCTCTAAAGAAAAATATTCTTTTAATCACTACCGAACCAAATGTAAACATTGATAGATTAGCGTACAAAATTCTTCAGATTCTTGAAAAATAACAAAGAAAATTATCATGAAAATAATAGATATTAAAATAAATAATAAGACCAATGCATAAATTCATTCAAATTTAAATTTTAAATCAAACAAATTTTCAAAAAAAAAATAAAATATCTAATTAATTAGCATAGCAAATTAATAATATGCCATCAAAAATAAAATATATTTTTGGATGTAAGCACAATAATCCAAGTATTTTATCAACAGTAATTTTTGAAAGAGGATTGGAATTACCAGCTGTCTTTTGTGATAATTGTATTACAATTTGCAATATTTGTCTAAAGAAAGAAAAAATAAGAATATATGATAAACTTGAATTATGTGAAAAATGTTACTCAAATGTTATAAAAAATTTGAAGCGTTAAGTTTCTTGTTCTATAATTACATTTAGTGTCATGGTAGTTCTAACATGAGGTAATTTTCGTATGCCTTTTGTAATTATATTTTCCATTAATTTGTAATCAGATGTTTCAATTTTACAAATAACATCATAATAACCAAATACCACATCAGCTTCTTTTACTTCTTGAATATGACTCAAATTTTTTAAAATATTGTATTCTTCCCCTTTATCACCGTGAATGACAACATAAGCCTGAACATCATTCTTACCAAGTATAGATCCAATAAGTTTTTCAGATGCCTGGAATAGTTCTTTACCTTCTGATCTAGTAAGAGTTACAGTAGAATGAATTTTTGGGATTTTACGGATTACATTTGTAATGGTTTTTTGAATTTTTTCTTCAGAATCTGATTCTATTTTTGAAACAATATCATAAAGACCAAGAGTACCGTGCACTTCGATAACATTTTCAGTTGATTTTAACGATGAAATTATATTTTTTTCTGATCCCAAGTCACAATTTATCAGCACATATGCTCGGGGCATTTTGACCTCATTATTGTTGTCCTTCTATACCCATTAAAGTTAGTGTTGATCTAATTTTTGCAATTTTTCTTATTTTCCAAGTTATTGTTTCACGTAACGTTTCTACCTGTTTTGATTCCACCCTTGTCAGAATATCATATGCACCAAATATTCCATGAACTTCTGTAACTCCTTCAATAGTTTTTAATTCAGATATTACAGATTCTTCAGAACCTAGATCACAGTTAATCAACACATACCCTATAGCCATTTAATTACACATCTCCATTTCTATATTTTTAATATCATTAGAAATTATATAAGAATAATCTGAATTTATTTAAATATTGATAGATTAAAAATTAAAAAATGAATATGTGTATACATATTATAAAAATCTCAACAAATTATTAGTAATTGAATATAAAATATTAAAGTTAAACATATGCCTCATTCATAATTTTTTCAAGTTCAATTAGATTTTTCGTTCTAGAAATTTTTGGTCGTAATTTTGAACCACTATTCATTCCCTTAGTAAACCTCATGGCCTGACTTTTGATGTTTGAAAATTTTATGTTGTATTGAGTTGTAAGGTGAAGGTAATCAAAAAATGCATCAAGTTTATCTTTGAATGTATATTTTTTATAAGTTCCAGTTGTCAAATAATCATTGATTTGTTCAAACAAAAAGGGATTACCCATTGCACCTCTACCAATCATAATATAATCACAACCAGTTTGATCTATCATTGTTTTAGCATCTTCAGGAGTTGTAATATCACCATTACCAACTATAGGAATATTTGATATTTCTTTTAGTTCTTTAATCATTTGCCAATCAGCATTACCAGAATATCCCTGAGTTACAGTTCTAGGATGAAGTGTTATCATTTGTATGCCTTCATCTTCAGCAATTTCTGAAATATCTTTAAAGAGATATCTACTTGCTTCAGTAACACCTAAACGTATTTTCAAAGTTACTGGTTTTTTAACAGCATTAACCAGAGTGTTAAAAATTTGTTGGGTAAGATTAATTTCTTGTAATAGAGCTCCACCTGCCATTTGTTGTGTAATATGTGGTGCAGGACAGCCCATATTGTAATCAATGATATCAAAAAAAGGTTCAACAATCTTTGCAGCTTTTTCTAATGCTAAAAGATCAGAACCAAATAATTGAACAGCTAAAGGTCTTTCCTGTTCAGAGTATTCTAAAAATTCCTGAATGGTTTTTTTATTTTCTTGTAGTTGTTTTTCTTTAGCAATAATACTGTGAATACTAGTAAATTCAGTTACCACTAGTCCTGCACCCATTCTTTTACATTGTAATCTTAATGCGGCGTCACTAACACCGGCCATCGGTGCTAAAAAGGCTCTACTTGAAAAAGTCGGAAGCATTATGATAGTTTTGAATTTTAGATATATTTATCATATTAATAGATTTTTTCAAATTACAAAAATCAAAAAACTATTGCTCTGGGCAACCGTCAACTATTCCAACATAATCTTCTGATTTTAGGGGGCATTGATCAATATCGTTGATAATTCCATCAAGATCATCATCATGAACAAATCTTTGTTGTTCAGGAGCAGTATCAGGGCAACCGTCCCAATCTCTATATTTATTCCAAGTTTCAGGTGCCGTTGGGCATGAATCAACATCATCAGGATATCCGTCAGAATCAGAGTCAGGTCGTGTTGGTGCAGATGAATCTGCTCCTCTCACATCAGGACAACCGTCCCAATCAAGATATCCATTAAAGTTTTCTTTTTCATCAAGACATGAATCCCATCTGTCATCAATTCCATCGCCATCAGCGTCTGGGAATTGATAAGATGTAGTAGCGTCAGAAGTTACATCAGGGCAACCGTCATCATCTTGGAAATTATTGTAAGTTTCTGGGTTTGATGGACATGAATCTAAATAATCCGGAATTCCATCCCGATCAATATCAAGAGTTGAGGTAGATTTATCGGGGCAACCGTCATCATCTTGGAATCCATTAACTGTTTCTGGTTGAGTTGGACACAAATCTAAATTATCTATAATTCCATCACCGTCAGTATCTGCAGTCATTTTACCACTAGCAGGCAACAAATCAGGGCAACCGTCATCATCTTGGAATCCATTATAATTTTCTCGAGAATATGGACATAAATCATTGTCACCAAAAATACCATCATAATCAGAATCTCCAACTGCTTTTAAATCAAGACTATCAGGGCAACCGTCATCATCTCTGAATTTGTTAAAATTTTCACGTTCTTGTGGACATTGATCAATAGAATCTGGAATTGTATCATAATCAGAATCAATCAAACTTCCGGAACGTGCTGTCACTGTGTCAGGACAACCATCCCAATCCAAAAATCCATTAAATGTTTCAGGTTCACTTATACATGAATCCCATCTGTCATCAATTCCATCGCCATCAGCGTCTGGGAATTGATAAGATGTAGTAGCGTCAGAAATTACATCAGGGCAGCCGTCATCATCTTGGAAATTATTGAAAGTTTCCCTAGTGTATGGACATAAATCATTGTCACCAAAAATACCATCATAATCAGAATCAAGTGAGGATGTAAATTTATCAGGGCAACCGTCATTATCTTGGAATCCATTAACTGTTTCTGGTTGAGTTGGACACAAATCTAAATTATCTATAATTCCATCACCGTCAGTATCTGCAGTGAATTTTTCATTAAAAATACTATCAGGGCAACCATCAGTGTCTTTGAATTTGTTGTATGTTTCTTGAACATATGGGCATAAATCATTGTCACCAAAAATACCATCACCGTCAGCATCACCCGCTATTTTATAATCAACTACATCAGGGCAGCCGTCATTATCTTGGAATTTGTTAAAATTTTCACGTTCTTGTGGACATTGATCAATAGAATCTGGAATTGTATCATAATCAGAATCAATCAAACTTCCAGAATGAATAGCTGCAGTATCTGGACATCCATCCCAATCAAGATATCCGTTAAAGTTTTCTTTTTCATCAAGACATGAGTCCCATCTGTCATCAATTCCATCGCCATCAGCGTCTGGGAATTTGTAATCAGTTGTAGTACCAATTGCTACATCAGGACATCCGTCTTCATCTTGAAATCTATTGTAGGTTTCAGGAGCTGTTGGGCATGAATCTAAATGATCAGAAATACCATCTCTGTCAGTGTCTTTTGATGAAATAGTATCAGGACAACCGTCTTTATCATCAACACCATTGAATGTTTCAGGTTGAGTTTTACATGAATCTAGATCGTCAGAAATACCATCACCGTCAGTATCTACAATTGTCTTATCTGTTGATGGTGATAAATCAGGGCAACCGTCTTCATCTTGGAATTTGTTGTAAGTTTCTCTAACGGTAGGACATGTATCAATATGATCAGGAATTCCATCAAAATCAACATCATACCATGGGACAAATGTGGATGGGCAGCCATCAATTGTACCAGTATAATCTTCTTTCAAATTTGGACATAGATCAAGATTATTTGGCACACCATCGTTGTCATTGTCTTCAACAGCAAACACATTTGTTTGGAAAATACCAATGGAGGCAATCAAGAATAAAAATCCAAGAACGTGATATTGTTTCATTATCTTTGACTTCGATATTATCGAGTATTTATTAAATCTCACGTTAAAAAGATCCTATAAAAAACATCTAAACAACAAATGAAGCCTATTGTTCTGGACAGCCATCAATTATTCCAATATAATCTTCAGATTTTAGAGGACATAGATCTTCATCGTTGATAATTCCATCAAGATCATCATCATGAACAAATCTTTGTTGTTCTGGAGCAGTATCTGGACAGCCATCAGAGTCATTATATTTATTCCATGTTTCAGGTGCAGTTGGACATGAATCTACTGAATCAGGATAACCATCACCATCGGAATCAGCTCTATTTGATATAGTAGATTCAGCTCCTGGAACATCGGGACATCCATCCCAATCAAGATATCCATTAAAGTTTTCTTTTTCATCAAGACATGAGTCCCATCTGTCATCAATTCCATCGCCATCAGCGTCTGGGAATTTGTAATCAGTTGTAGTACCAATTGCTACATCAGGACATCCATCTTCATCTTGGAATCTATTGTAGGTTTCTGGGTTTGATGGACATGCATCTATTGTATTTGGAATACCATCACCATCGGTATCAAGAGTAGATGTAAATTTATCAGGACAACCGTCCTTGTCTTGATAATTATTGATGGTTTCAGGTTGAGTTGGACATAAATCTAAACGATCTACGATTCCATCACCATCGGTATCTGCAGTTGATTTATCATCTGCAATATAGTCTGGACACCCATCAGAATCCAAATATCTATTGTATGTTTCTTTAATGAGTGGACATTGATCAATATCATCTGGAATACCATCTTTGTCTGAGTCACCTCCAGAGATTAGATCTATACCATCAGGACAACCATCCTCATCTTGGAATCCATTATATCTTTCTGCAATTTTTGGACAATCATCTACAGCATCTGGAATACCATCATAATCATAATCAGCTAATTTACCAGCAGTTGTACCTGGAACATCTGGACATCCATCCCAATCAAGATATCCGTTAAAGTTTTCTTTTTCATCAAGACATGAATCCCATCTGTCATCAATTCCATCGCCATCAGCGTCTGGGAATTTGTAATCAGTTGTAGTACCAATTGCTACATCAGGACATCCATCTTCATCTTGGAATTTATTGTAAGTTTCTTGGATAAGTGGACATTGATCAATATCATCTGGAATACCATCTTTGTCAGTGTCATTATTCAAAAGTGATTTATCGGGGCAGCCATCTTTATCTAAGAATCCGTTGAATGTTTCAGGTTGAGTTGGACATAAATCTAAACGATCTACGATTCCATCACCATCGGTATCTGCAGTTGATTTATCATCTGCAATATTATCAGGACAGCCATCATCATCTTGGAATTTATTGTAAGTTTCTGGATTAAATGGACATAAATCATTGTGATCAAAAATTCCATCACCATCAACATCACTTATTATTTTATAATCAACGACGTCTGGACAACCGTCAGTGTCTTGGAATTTGTTAAAATTTTCACGTTCTTTAGGACACTGATCAATAGAATCTGGAATACCATCATAATCATAATCAGCTAATTTACCAGCAGTTGTACCTGGAACATCTGGACATCCATCCCAATCAAGATATCCGTTAAAGTTTTCTTTTTCATCAAGACATGAATCCCATCTGTCATCAATTCCATCGCCATCAGCGTCTGGGAATTTGTAATCAGTTGTAGTACCAATTGCTATATCAGGACATCCATCTTCATCTTGGAATTTGTTGTAAGTTTCTTGGATAAGTGGACATGAATCTAGACTATCAGAAATACCATCTCTGTCAGTGTCTTTTGATGAAATAGTATCAGGACAACCGTCTTTATCATCAACACCATTGAATGTTTCAGGTTGAGTTGGACATTTATCAATATTATCTATAATACCATCACCGTCAGTATCTGCAACTATCTTATCTGTTAATGGGGATAAATCAGGGCAACCGTCTTCATCTTGGAATTTGTTGTAGATTTCTCTAACAGTAGGACATGTATCAATATGATCTGGAATTCCATCATAATCAGCATCATACCATGGAACAAAGGTAGATGGACAACCGTCTATTGCACCAGTATAATCTTCTTGGAGGTTAGGACATTGATCAACATTATTTGCAACACCATCATTATCATTGTCTTCAACAGCAAATACACTACTTTGGAATATACCAACAGAGGCAATCAAAAGTAAAAATCCAAGTATTTGGTATTGTTTCATTTTATAACACACCTATTGTTCTGGACATCCATCAATTGTACCTTTATAATCTTCAGGGATTGTAGGACATAAATCGTAATTATTTACGATGCCATCTAAGTCATCATCATGTTTGTAACGTGATTGTTCTGGAGAAGTATCAGGGCAACCGTCTTGATCTTGATATTTATTAAAAGTCTCTTTATCATTAGGACACATATCAACATCATCATTTATTCTATCACCATCTGTATCAACAGTAGTTTTTCCTATTGGAACAGTATCAGGGCAACCGTCGTAATCAACATATTTGTTCCAAGTTTCCTTTTGTGTTGGACACATATCCATTATGTCAGGAACACCGTCATCATCTGCATCAGGTTGAGATATGTTAGTATCAGGGCAACCGTCTTCATCTTCAAATCCATTAAATGTTTCAGCAACCAAAGGACATTGATCAAGTACATCACTTATTCCATCATTATCAGAATCTACTACAAATGATTCAACAATTTTGTCAGGACAGCCATCATCATCTTGGAATTTATTGTAAGTTTCTTTAGCAGTTGGACATGCATCTATTGCATCAGGTATTCCGTCCCTATCTGAATCAATCTTGGGAATATAGTTATCAGGGCAACCATCCAAATCTAAAATTCCATTGAATGTTTCAGGTTGGTTTGGACAATTATCTATACGATCATGAATTCCATCACCATCTGAATCAGGTATGCCTTTATCATCTGCTACATAATCTGGACAGCCATCAGTGTCTTGGAATTTATTGTAAGTTTCTGGAACAAGTGGACAATTATCTTTTGAATCTACTATACCATCAAAGTCAGAATCGACATCAATCAAATAAGACGGAAAGTCAGGACAGCCGTCAGTGTCCTCAAATCCATTATATCTTTCAGGTACAAGAGGACATGCATCAACAGAGTCTAAAATTCCATCAAAGTCAGCATCTAAATCTCCAGGGTTATCAGGACAGCCATCATTGTCAATGTATCGATTCCACGTTTCTGGTTCAGTTGGACATTTATCTAAGGAATCTCTAATTCCATCATTATCAGAATCCATTATAGAAATATCTGGGCATCCGTCAGTGTCTTGATAACCATTAACAACTTCAGGTTCTAATGGACATTTATCCAATAAATCAGCAATTCCATCACCATCAAAATCGAAAGAAGATGAACTAGATATTTTGTCAGGACAGCCATCATCATCTTGGAATTTATTGTAAGTTTCTTTTTCTGTTGGACATGCATCTTCACTATCGATAATGCCATCGCCATCTCTATCAATTAATGATGCATTATCAGGACAGCCATCATCATCTCTAAATCCATTAAATGTTTCAGCACGAGTTGGACATAAATCTGCGTAATCTCTAATTCCATCGCCATCAGAATCTGGAGATGTTTTATCATCTGCAACATAATCAGGACAGCCGTCATCATCTTGGAATTTATTGTAAGTTTCTTTCACTGTTGGACATTGGTCTACACTGTTTGGAATTCCATCTTGGTCTGAATCAGCAGTAATGGAATAAACAGGAATGTCTGGACAACCGTCAGTGTCCTCAAATTTATTGTATCGTTCAGGTTCTAATGGACATGCATCATCTATATCCATAATACCATCACGATCAGAGTCATTTAGCTTTCCAGTGAATGAAGGAACTGAATCAGGACAACCATCATAGTCAGCATATTGATTGAACGTTTCTTTTTGGTTAGGACATGTATCAGATTTATCAGGAATTCCATCGCCATCTGCATCACTAAATGTAGTATCTAAAACAATATCAGGACAACCATCTGTATCTCTATAACCGTTAAACGTTTCAGGTTCTGTTTGACAAAAATCAATTTTATCAATTATACCGTCATTATCAGTATCAACAAATGATGAGTCAGTAATAGTATCAGGACAACCATCAGTGTCTTGGAATTTATTGTAAGTCTCAGCACTTAGTGGACAAGAGTCTAGATGATCTGGAACACCATCTCTATCTCTATCTGAACCAGAACCAAAAGTATCAGGACAACCATCAGTATCAAATATACCGTTAAATGTTTCAGGTTGAGTTGGACATAAATCTAGAACATCAATAAAACCATCACCATCAGAATCTGGAGGTCCTCCAGAAGCAGTTCCAGGAGCAGTATCAGGACAACCATCCTCATCTTGGAATTTATTGTAATTTTCTCTTAAACTTGGACATTGATCAATATTATCTTGAATTCCATCAAAGTCCTCATCATACCATGGAACAAAATTAGATGGACAACCATCAATTATTCCAACATAATCTTCTTGGAGGTTAGGACAACTATCTGTCTCATCTGTAACTCCATCACGATCTAAGTCATCAGTAGCAGCAAATACAGGACTTGTAGAAATGCCAATTATTATGGCTAAAAATAAAAATATGAATCCCATACGTATTTTTTTCAAAGCTTAAATTTACGTCAAAGATCCAGTTATTAAACTTCACTCTGAAATCGGCTAAAAATGGGAAAAGTTTTGAGAGTTATTTTTAAGAAAAAACAAGGATCACGATCAATTTAAGTAAAGCAAAACAGATTTTTTGCATATGAGTTGTTCTGGAGAAATAGTTGATGAAGAGAAACTAATTCAGATCAAACCTGGAATCTCACAACAATTAAAAAAAGCAAAATATGGTGTTGCAGATCATTCCACAGTAGAGCTTTGTCATTGGACAAAAAAATCATTCAAACATGAAGGAAGTTGCTACAAGCATAAGTTTTATGGAATTTCAACTCATCAATGTATGGAATTTTCTCCTGCTGGAATGCATTGTGAAAATCGTTGTGTATATTGTTGGAGGCCAATGGAATTTTACGATTCATTAAAAATGGAACCAGAAAAAGTTTCTGAGCCAAAAGAGATACTAATTAAGTTGATGGAGGAGCGAAAAAAATTGATAATGGGGTATTACGGAGATTCGAGAAATGATAAACAAAGATTAGATGAATCGTTATTACCAAGTCATTATGCTATTTCACTTTCCGGTGAACCAACAATGTATCCAAAGCTTCCAGAATTAATAAAATATCTAAAGTCATTAGATGCAACAAAATCAATTTTTCTTGTAACAAATGGACAAGAACCAGACATGATTCAAAGATTACAAGATGAAGATGCATTGCCAACACAATTGTATTTATCTACAAATGCAGCAGATTATGATTCATTTTTGAAAATTAACAGACCGAAATACGATGACTCTTGGCAAAGATGGAATAGAACATTAGAGATGTTAAAACACCTTGATACAAGGACTGTACTTCGAATTACGCTCATAAGAGATTACAATGACCAAAAAGAGATGATTCCGGCTTTTGCTTCAATGTTAAAACAAGCTAGTCCACATTTTATTGAAATAAAGTCTTACATGCATATTGGTCGTTCAACTAACAGATTAGAACATTCAAACATGTTAGAAATGGAAGAAGTGAGAAGATTTAGTGAGGAAGTAGCAAAACAGAGTGAAATATTTTCAGTAATGGATGAGAGTCTTGTTTCAAGAATTGTAATATTACAAAACAATCAAAGATCCATTAATCGTTGGATTTCAGCTTATTCAAGTACCAATTAGAAAATTTTTTTAGTGCTTTGTATCGATGGGATAAATCATTTTTAGTTGTTAACTGTGCAAATGTTTGATTAAAATTTTTAGGAATAAAAATTGGATCATAACCCCATCCTGTTCCATTTTGTGATTTAGAAATAATTCCATCAATTTTTGCTTCAAATGATCTACAATGTTTATTATCATGATA
Source organism: Nitrosarchaeum sp. (assembly GCF_025699065.1). Classification (NCBI taxonomy): domain Archaea; kingdom Thermoproteati; phylum Nitrososphaerota; class Nitrososphaeria; order Nitrosopumilales; family Nitrosopumilaceae; genus Nitrosarchaeum; species Nitrosarchaeum sp. The sequence goes on from NZ_JAILWF010000007.1 coordinate 48,759, forward strand.
AGAAATAATTGAGATAAATTTGGCTTTTCTATTTTTTTTTAAGAGTTGTAAAATCCCTTTGTTACCAATTGTTTTGAAAACATATGAAGAATAAGGTCCAGGAAATCCATCTAGTGAATCTATGAAAAGTCCATCATCTTCTATTATTATCGGTTTTTTACATTTTTGAAATGCTTGTATTGCTTTTTTAGATGCAATTTCTTTGAGAGAAGAAGATTGAATTTCTTCAAGATCATATTTAAAAAATTTAAGATTAATATCAAATGACTCTAAAATTTTTTTTGCTTCTTGATATTTGTGATGGTTTGATGATACAAAGAAAAGATCAGACGACTGTCGCATATCTTCCTCTACTTTCAATATCAGATACCGAGTGCATAATTTTGGAATAGGTAATGGTACCAACTACGGATTTGTAGCCAGAAAGAAAATTTTTCCATGCAGATTCCATAATTTTTGCATGTGCGCTGTTTAGAATTTCTTTTATTAATCGCAAATCTACGGCATGATCTTCAGATTTGATTGTTTTCTGGGATAAACCAAAATCAATCACATATACTTTATTTTTGTATAAGATAAAATTTGACGTGGTCAAATCCCCATGCATAATACCATTTTTGTGCATAATTCCAACAAGTCTACCAATTTCTTTAGATAATTTGATTATCTTCAAATCAGGTAAATCGTGAACTGGCATACCAGGAATTTCTTGCATTAGAATAGATGAATTTGTTAAATTTACAAAGTATACAAGAGGAGTTGGGATTCCAAATGATTTTACTTCTGAGATTGTTTGAGATTCTTTAATTGTTCTTTGTTTTCTAATTTTTGCATCAAGAACAGGGTTACGATATGGTTTTGTCTTTCTTATTTTCAATATTGATGGTAAATTACTCCATTTTGTAAGATAGATATCTGCTTCTGCACCTTTTTTTAGTAGTTTCATAAAATAGATAATTGAAATGTTATAATTTAGAGTTATTTAACATAATTTTCATTAAAATTATAACCTAGAGATACGGGTAAAAACGAATCATGGAAGACGGAGAAAAGAGGTTAAAGCAGGAAGATTGTAACGAAGATAAACTTGGTGCAGGAATTTTAACTTTAACTAATAAAAGATTGGCTTTTGATAAGACAAAATCACGAATGATGGACTTTTCAAAACGTTTTGGAGATACAGTAATGGATGTTTCATTAAATGATGTAGACAAAGTGTGGAAAGAGGGACGACTGATAAAAAAAGTATGTTTCACTTCCAAAACAAAAGAAGGTGAACAGACATACAAGTTTGGTGTTTTTAATACTAAAGATTGGCTAAAAAATATTGAAAATGCCATAAAAGAGCATAAAAATCAATAATCTATTTTAACTGAATCTAATCGCCATGATTGTTGTACAAAGGTTTCTTCAATAGAAACACCATTTTTTACTTGAGATTCTAGCAATCCTGTCCAACATATTTGACTACCACAATCACCTGCATATTTTTGGGGCGCAATAAAAAATTTGCAGGTATGTCTTTTACAAACATCTTGTAGCATTTCAGACAATCTTTTATTTGCAGCAACACCACCGACAATTAATAATTCTTTTTTTCCAGTAAATGATAATGCTCTTTCTACTACTTCACTTATCATTGCAAATGCAGTCTCTTGTAATGAAAAACATGCATCAGATTTACTTTTTTTTATAATTGGTTTTGATGCAGATAACAATCCAGAAAATGATACATCATTTCCTTTTACAGAATATGGAAGTAGAACATAATTAGAAGTTGATGAAGCTAAATCTTCAATGTTTTTTCCACATGGAGATGCAAATCCAATTGATCTTCCAAATTGATCTAGTAATTGACCTAATGTAATATCTAATGTTTCTCCAAATATTCTCCATTGGTTATTTAGAAATGCAAGAAGCATTGTATGTCCACCAGAAACTAAAAGAACTAGCGGATTTTTTGCGCCAGTAAGTAATTTTCCTAATTCAATATGCCCTAATGCATGATTAACTGGATAGATTGGAATTTTATAATAAGATGCAAGAGATCTTGCTACTACTGCACCTACCCTCAAACAAGGACCTAGACCAGGACCAGCAGCATATGAAATAATATCAAGATCTTTGATTTTAACGCCAGCCTCTTTAAGGCATTCAGATAATACAATGGAGCTATTTTCAACGTGATGTCTTGAGGCTTCTCTAGGATGAATTCCTTCACCCTCAGGTGGACGATAAATTTTTCTGACATCAGATAAAATTTTTCCTTTTTTTCCGTTTTTTTCTATTATAGCACATGAGAAAGTGTGAGCTGTGCTTTCAACTCCAAGACCAAGCATATTATCCCCTACTTAATGTTGAAACAATTTTGATCACGTCTCCATTTTTCAATTTATGATCACCGCCGATTCTTTGTTTTGTTTTACAATCAATGGCATGTAAAAATCCCTTGGCAATATCAGCATGAATTAAACCTGCCAAGTCTTTTGCAGTTGAATCATGCGGTAATAATTTTGCATCAGGCAAAACATCGCCATTCTTGTTAGTTAATTTTGTTTCATCTTCTACAGGAAAAACAACAATGAGTTTCAACAAATCAAATACTGCAAGATTTAAAATTTTTTGAATTCCTGTCGAATGAATTTTTGTAAAAACTGTATTTACTAGATCTAGTGCTTTTTGTTGTTGTGGCAATATTTCTTTATTTTCAACTATAGAAAACTTTTCATCACCTGATTCATAATGTATCATTCCTGATTTGGAAGCTTTTCGTAATAATAATTCAGTTTCAGCACTACATGGAACTACAATTGTATCAGGAATTTTTTTAATTATATCAAGATCTTTGCAAAGGTCTGCTTTATTTGCTGCAATGATGAATGGTTTTGTATTTTTTCTTAATTCCTTAACAAAAGTTTGAATGTCAGAATCGTTCCATTCTTTAGGATTTTTTGAGCTAAGTTCTAGTTTATGTAAAATATCTTGTATTTGATATTCTTTAATTCCCAAACCAGTAAATCGTTTTGCAATTCCATCAGTGAGTTTTGCTCTTTTTTGTTCTATTTCTCTGGTAAGTTTATCCCATTCCCTTCGAAGAATATCTGTAAACCATTGATCAAATTCATTTTCAACAAAACTAACATCTTCAAGAGGATTATGTGTGCCAATAGGGATAGGTTGTCCTTGAATGTCAGTTGTTCCAGCAATATCAACAACATGTATCAAGACTTCAGCTTGCCTTGCATCATCAAGAAATTGGTTTCCTAAACCTTTTCCCTCATGTGCTCCAGGAACTAATCCTGCTACATCAATTAATTTTACTGGAATAAAACGAGTTCCATTTACACATAATGGATTTTGATGTTTAATTTCAAAATGCTTACAGGCGCAATCAGATTTTACATAAGCAACACCAACATTTGGTTGAATTGTTGTAAATGGAAAGTTACCGATAGAGACAGGAGTTTCAGTAGCAGCTGAAAAAAATGTAGATTTTCCAACATTTGCTTTACCTAATAAACCAATTTGCAATACACACAAAAATGCTATTGGACTTATTAGTATTGCAGAAATTGTTTAATTCAGTTCATGTTAGTTTTATAATATGTCAATAGTAATTACTGGAAATCCTGGAGTCGGAAAGCACACTATAGCCAATGAAATTGCCAAACGATTAGAATTACATATAATAGACATAAACAACATCGCTAAAGATTCAGGATTATTTGAAAGAAATGAAGATACAAATGATGTAGATACTGAAGAATTAAAAAAAATAATTAACAAGAAAATTTCAAAGTCATCTTTAATTGTTGGACATTTAGCACCATATGTTTTATCATCCGAACAAATAAGTAAAATGATCGTATTGAGAAGAAATCCCTATGATTTGATTTCAGTGTATAAAAAAAGAGAGTACTCAGATGAAAAAACTAGAGAAAATACAGGTAGTGAGATTTTAGGAGTAATAGTACATGATGCAATAAATCAATTTGGAGTAAAGGTATTCCAAGTAGATGTTACAACAAAGAGTGTTTTAGAAGTTACAAACAAAGTAATGAGCATAATTGATGGTGAAGATTCAAGTGAGGATGTTGATTGGCTTGATTTAGTAGCAAAACATGACGATTTGAAAAAATTTTTTGCTTATTGATTAAATAATGCTATTATTGAGAATCTGTAACTTGTTTGAGATTTTAAAAAGTGACTTGGCTGGAAGAATTGGGGTAATACATACAAATCATGGAAAAATTGAAACTCCTGCGTATGTCCCAGTAATTCATCCTGTGAAACAAACAATTCCAGCTAAGAAGATCAAAGAGATTGGTTTTGATTTAGTAATTACAAATGCATACATCACCAAAAACAATTATGGTGACGAAGCCGTAAAAAAAGGAATTCATAATATAATAAATTTTGACGGCGCAATAATGACAGACTCTGGAGGTTATCAAGTATTAGAGTATGGTGATGTCAGAGTTTTACCACCAGAGATGGCAGAATTTGAAAGAAAGATACTTACAGATTTTGCAATTCCGTTGGATAAACCTACAGGTTACGGACTTGCATGGAAAAAAGCTGAATCATACGTCAACCATACTCTCAAAGTCTCAAAGAAGACACTTGAAGACAGTGAAAGTAACGGCCAGATCTGGATTGGACCAATTCAAGGCGGAGAACATTTTGATCTGGTAGCCAAATCAACTAAAGGTTTAGTCGATATGGGTTTTCAAATGCTAGCTTTAGGTAGTCCAGTAGAATTTATGGAATCATATGAATACAAATTATTAGCGCAAATGATTGTATCTGCAAAAAAACAGATGCCGCATTCCATTCCCTTACATCTTTTTGGTGCAGGACATCCATTAACTATACCATTTGCAGTTGCACTAGGTTGTGATACTTTTGATTCTGCATCTTACATGTTATACGCTAAACAAGAAAGGTACATCACAGATGATGGCACAAGAAATCTTTCAGATATTTCGGTATTTCCATGTAACTGTGAAGTCTGCTCAAAGTACACCCCTAATGAATTATGTCAACTAGAAATTCATGAAAAAATTAATGAAATTGCGCTACACAACCTTTATTCAATAAAAAATGAAGTAGATAAAGTAAAACAGGCAATCCATGAAGGAAGGTTGTGGGAATATGTCTTAAAAAAAGCAAGAGCACATCCAAAGTTATTTGAAATGATCGATATTTTCACTGAAAATTCAAATTATTTTGAAACATCAACTCCAAAATTCAAAGAAAAAGCTATTTTCCTTTATGGGAAAGAGGATCAATATCGTCCAGAAGTTCAGTCATATCATAAAACGATTAGAAAATTCAAGTCAAAGAAAAAAACTTTAATCATAACCAAAGAATCCAATACAAAACCAGCATACCTATCACATGAATATTTCTCACTAAAACGGAAATTCAAAGAGATGAAAAATGTTCAAGTTTGCCAATACAGTCCACATTTAGGATTAATCCCACTAGAAATTTCAGATATCTTTCCTGCATCGCATCATGAAACTTCAAGATTAAAATTCAACCCCACAGAGTTTCCAACTTTTGAAAACACTTGGGAAATATTTTTTAAAAATAATCAATTTTCAGAAATTTATTTTGATAAGACCGATGAATTTTTAAAATACTATGTCAAAATGCTTCCCAAAGATATCAAAAAGAAATCTATTGTTTAAATAAAAATAAGAAAAAAGTGTGTGCTAAAAGATTCTGCTTATAGTGCAGCGTCTTCTGCCCAACCTTTGATGAAGATACCGTTTTTGTGAAGAGGTACTGGTTGTCCAGCTGTGTAATTCATTGGTCTCATCCAAAAGATTGATTTTGTTGGGCATACACCGATGCATGCACCATCAGAAATACATCTTTCCGGATAAAATACAAATGCTTTACCTCTCTTCCAGCCTTCAACAGGTTTTACTCTAAGGACATCAGGACCAAGAGTTGTACAGATTTCTACACATAGTGCACATCCGATACATCTTTGTTCATCAATGTCTGGAAGTATTGCTATTGGCATTACAACATAATGTTTGTTTGGTTGCTATTTAAACCATAATCAAAAACCATAACCCTGTTATGAAATTGATCGGTAACAAAACTTCAAAAATTAAAGAAAAAATTCATCAACAAAGAACTTTAAAAATATAATAAAAAACAAAAAGATAACGTGTGTTACACGTTTATTTTCTCATTGCATCAATTTGACCAGAGGTTACCCAGTCAAGTAATTCAGCTGAAGATGGATTTAGGTCTGCTTTCTGTTTCATCAGATTGTTTACCCAAATCCAGTTAATTTGGTTAAGAAGTGGTTTGTTTGCTTCGTCGCCTGCACGTGTTTTAGCAACTACTGCTTGATCTTGTTGTTTTAACCATTCTTGGAAGCTTCTTCCCATGAGGATCGAATCTTAGCTTACACTAATTAAAGCTTTTGTAGATTCTATGATAGGCATAATGATCGGTTCTACCCTAAGAAGGTTTTAAGGTAGAGCAAAATTCAATTTATTTCTTGGAGATTAAAGTTTTAGGGGCAGCCAATGAAGTAGGGCGTTCTGGTTTTTTGGTAAATTGTAATGGAACAAATCTATTGTTAGATTACGGAGTATTATTTGGAAAACGTGGATCGCCACCAGAATACCCACTTCATGTAAAACCAAAAGATCTTGATGCAATCATCATCACTCATGCTCATCTTGATCATTCAGGAAATGTTCCGTCATTATTTGTCAGTGGAAATACAGATGTTTATGCAACACCACCGACTTTTGATTTAACAAGATTACTCATAGAAGATATGCTGAAAATTACTAAAGATGCTCAACCATTTGGACTACCTGAATTAAACAATATGATGCGAAATGCAAAAGAGATAGGATTTAGACAAAAAATTACTAAAGGTAATGCAACTTTTGAATTAAGAGAGACAGGACATGTGATTGGGGGAGGTTCTGTATTAGTAGAATCTCAGAAGAAACGACTTTTCTATACTGGAGATATCAAAACACATGGTTCAAGAATGCTTCGTGAAGCAGATCTAGATATTGGAGATATTGATCTTTTAATCATTGAAAGCACATATTCACAAACAGAACAAAAACCTAGAAAAGAATCAGAGAAAGAATTAATTGAATTTGCAAATGAGGTCATGGATAGAAAAGGAGTATTATTTATCCCATCATTTTCAGTTGAACGCTCTCAAGAAATGGCATGTATTTTAAGAAGTTCAAACTTTAAACACAAAATCATAATGGATGGAATGGCACTAAAAGTAAATGAAATAATGTTTAATCATCCAGAATATCTAAGAGATCCAAAAGTGTTTGCAGATGCAATCAATGAATCAGTTGCAATAAGAGATCATGAAAAAAGAAAGCATGCATTAGAGGAACCATGTGTTGTTATTTCACCTGCAGGAATGCTAGTAGGAGGCAATGCAACATATTATTTGCAAGAGCTTTCATTTAACAGCAATAATGGAATTGCTCTTGTATCATACCAGGGTGAAGGAACTCCTGGAAAAAAACTTCTAGATACAGGAAAAGTATCCACCAGAGGAAAAGATCTAAGAGTTGCTGCAGAGGTAAAACAATTTGAATTTTCAGGTCATGCAGATCGAAATGAACTTTTTGAAATAATTGAAAAAATCAAAGGTAATCCTAAAGTCTTAACAGTTCATGGAGATTCTGAATCATGTAAAAAATTTGCTCAGGAAATTCATGAAAAATTTGGTTTTGATACACATGCGCCAGATGTAAATGAGATAATAACTATCTGAGATGATAGATTATAGTACAATCAACATAGAAAATACAATAAATAGTGGACAAGTTTTTCTTTGGAGAAAACAAGATGATTTTTGGTATGGTGTTAACGGTCAAGATATTTTAAAAATAAATAATTTAGGAGAGGTTGTATCCCATAGTGGAAAAAAATATGATTTTTTTAGAAGTGATGATGATATTGAAAAAATAATTAAATTAATTTCAAAAGACAAAACAACTAAAATTGCTGTAAAAAAATATCTTGGGCTTAGACTAATCAGACAAGATCCATTTCAGTGTTTTATATCATTTATTGTTTCTTCAAATTCCAATATTCAAAAGATTAAATCAAGTTTAGAAAAAATCTCGATAAAATTTGGTGCAAAGATTAAATTTGATAATCAAGAATTTTACGGTTTTCCAGAACCAATCAAAATAGCAAATGCATCAATTCAAGAAATTCAAAGTTGTGGTGTTGGATATAGAGCAAAATTCATTATTGATGCAGCAAAAATGGTAGAATCAAAAAAGATAGATTTTGAGCGTCTTAAAAAATTAAATTATTATGATGCAAAAGAGATAATTCTAAGCGTACCAGGAATAGGAAACAAAGTTGCAGATTGTATTTTATTATTTTCCCTTGATAAGACAGAAGCATTCCCATTAGACACTTGGATGATTAGAATTTTAAAAAAATATTATTTAGAAAAATTTGAAATTAAGACAAAATCAATTACAGAAAAACAATATAATGTATTACATGAAAAAATTGTAAATTATTTCGGCCCATATGCAGGATATGCACAGCAATTTTTGTTTAAAATGGAAAGAGAAAATTACCAGAAAAAATGGTTGTAAACCCTTAAAATGACAATTAATTTTTAGATTCTTGGGCTGGTAGCTCAGCTTGGATAGAGTGCTGGACTTCTAATCCAGTGGTCAAGGGATCGAAGCCCTTCCGGCCCGTTTTAACAAAATTATTTATGCAGACTCAAATAGGTTCTTTACGTGAAAGATATTGAATTTGAGTTGAATCCCAAAGAGATTCATCCAAAGTCCGAGATAAATGGGGCAATTTTTGTATCATATCCAGGCAGATATGATGGAGTAGTAATCAATACACAGATTTTAGATTCAAATGAACACATTATCTACAAGTCATATAATGGAAAAAAAATATCACAAAACGTTGCACGATTATTCATTAGCAAAGACGTTATGCCTGAAAATAAAGCAGATTTCACAGCAGTGATAGAGTTTGAACCAAAAAAGATACACGAGGTAAAATTCAGAGCATCAATTATTGAACAACACAAAGAAATTGAAAGTAAGATAATATTTGCAAAATACTCTATCTAGAATCTTTGTTTTGTAATTTCCAGTTTACCTTTCATCCAGGGATGTGGTTCACAGTGATATTCTATTATTGCAGGCTCTGTGAAAAGAAACTCGTAATCATATCCAGGTTTTATAACACCTTGTGAACCAAAAACACCACTGTAAGAGTCTTCAGTTCTATGATCTGGAGTTACTGTATGTGCAGTTGTATCAATATTTTTCCAAACAACATGATTATCTATTCCTAGCTGTATGTTTACTAATTTTGGTACATAATTATCCTGTTGAGCAGAGCTAGCAGAGCCTTCAATTATTTCAATGATTGTTTCAGAAACTGGATGTAAAATATGCTCATCTACAGACGGTTTCAATAAAGATTCTGGAAGATAAAATGATGTGTAAAACACAACCCCTACAGATACACCAATAATTATTGCCATAACTCCAATGCCATATGCATGACTTGATGTTGCACTCAACGATTTTTGTAGGTCTTTAGAGTTCTTATAAAGCTTTTTTAGAATTTTGAAAGACTAGGGTTTTTTTAGATCTGAAGAACCTAAATCTGGAATTGTATTAGTACCAACTCCTAAATCAGCTTGAACTTTTGGCGGTGTAATTTGTGGAGCAATTTCTTTTGTTTCTTTTTTGCTATCGTCTATTGACTTTTCTTCTGGAAGTTTTCCACTTGGAACTGATTGTGGTAGCTCCTGTGGTTTTTCTTCATGTACAGGTACAGGTGGTGGTGGAGGTGCATTCTTTGCTTGGTTTAATCCATATCTGTATAGATGGAAGAACCCAGCAAACACTATCAAGATAATTCCTATGAAAAATAACGAGATATTTTTCATTCCTGTCAAGGCTGCATTATATGCTGCAATGTTTAGAAATACTTGAAATGCCAACAGTGCAACAATTAGCCAATTAATCCATTTTTGTGAGAGATTAATTGTTGCCACTTTCTTTGGACCCTTGTCTTTTGCAAGTTTGGCTTTTCTTTCAGATTCTTTTGCAAGTTTAATCATCATATATGAGAATCCAAATCCTAGTGGAACTAATAATATCATTACGGTATATAGAAACACTGGATCAATTACCAAACGCTCTACTAGAGGAATAGTAGTATCAGATGGAATATAAAATCCCCAATATGTTGTGACCATGATTTGAGCTATTCCAGTAATACCAAATGCAGTAATTATTGGACGATCTTTCCAAGAGAATTTTTTATATCTATCAATAAATGGAATCAGTAAAAATGACGCAATGAAAAGTCCAGGCCATAAAACACCTGTAACAAACTTGTCATACTGAGTTCTCAAAAATGCATAGAGACCTGTCAAATACCATTCAGGGACAGTGATTCCGGGCGGAACCGTGGGTTCAAACTTGAATCCTAGATCAATTGGAAATACACCGCCAGTTACCAGAATTGCACCACCAATTGCCATAACCATTGGTACATCAAACACAAGAAACCTTGGAAAGTGCACAGCCATCAATCCAAGCATTACAAGAGGTAAGAGAAACACATGTTGTGCATAAAATCGTAACACAAAGTCTGAAAACCCACTACCAAACATTGCATCACGAATTGTTGGTCCTGCTATCGGAATTGATGTGGTAAGAGATGCAGCTATACTAATTGCAAGTTCTGCTCTTTCACTAAATATTACATCATAACCAGTAAAAGCTTCTAGAATTGTAACTGTTCCAAGAATTACACCAGTTGCCCATAAAATTTCATTTCTAATTTTGTATCTTCCACTAAAGTATTGATAATACATATGTAAAATTGCTAAAAGCACCATTGCGTTGGATCCATGATAATGAATATTTCTAATGTGAAAACCAAATGGGACTTCATCATTGATGAACTTTACACTATCCCATGCTCTATCCAACATTGGTTGGTAGTAAAACATTAGAAGTGCACCTGAAATTCCAAGAATTACAAATACAACAAATGTAAGCATCCCCAAAAATCCAAATGGACTTACAAACCTAGCAGGAAATGAAAATTTAATTGCAGTAAAGATTGTTCTGTCTAATCCATCCCAGAGCCAGTAAAAAAAGGCAACTGCGCCAGTACGTCTATGAAGCGAAACGGCCATATCCAATTACTCCATTGTCATTCACACCCCATGTTGGTGGTAAAACCCATAAAAAGCCATCTGCATCAACTTCAAAATTTAATTCTGGCAATGTATCTGATGGTGCAGCTTGTAATGATGCTGGTCCAGCAAATGCAGTTCCTGTTGTAGGATCATACATACTTCCATGACAAGGGCATTCTCCTCTCTTTCGTCCTTCTTCAGGCCAATATTTCCATAAACACCAAAGATGAAGACACACCATACTGTATGCCCTAAAAGCTGAAACATTTTGTTGTTCTCCTCCAAGTTCTTTTGGCAATCTAATGAATTGCCATTTTCTAAATGCTTCTGCATCAAGTGCAGGATCACCAGTACTAGGATATGTAATTACTTCAGCATGGTTAAGTGGAAATGTTCTAACGTTTGCTTGGGTGCCATCAGGTAAAATGACTTTAACTTTTTCTAGAGTTGCCTGTGAAGGATTTGGCATGAAATTCCCAAATGGAACAAAAGGAGCAAAAGCCAACCCAGTGCCTGCAGCTCCCATCAACTTTAGAAAATCTCTTCTAGATAATCCGCCAGACTTTTTTGTCCCCTGCTCAGACATTCAAGCTGTCGTACTCGCCAAATTGCTTATAAACCTTATTCAATAATTTGTTGGTTTTTGTCTAAGAATCAAAAATAGAACAACTCCGATCGCAATTCCAACTCCAATGCCAATAGATAATCCAACATTAAATGATGAATTATTATCACCATATGTGATGGTTTGAGAATTATTTGTTATGGTTTGAGAATTATTTGTGATTACTTGATCAGTAAATTCAGAATTAGTTTCGTTTTTGAGAGTTGATATAATTTCTGTATTATTTAATTGAATTTGGGATGGTTGGTTTTTTGAAGAAATATTTGAAAATTTAGCTGCAAGTGTAACTGACTCTGTAGTTTCATCTCCACCAAATAATGTAGTATGAGCTAAAAGAGAATATGTGCCTGTTTGATTTATTGGAACATAAAGTACAGTAGAATTATTATCTTTGTTTTTTACTGGATAGAATCCACCACCTTGACTAAAAACAGAATTACCTAACCAATCAAGTGAAGGCCAGCCAAGAAAATGACCAAATACGCCAGATGGCATATTGGATTGAATTATTCTTCCTTTAGGATCGATAACAAATACAGACAAGTTTGTGTCATCAGATTTCCAAGATAATTCTATTGCTGCAGAATTTATCGAGTCATCACCTACATCAAAATAATATTGTCTCCAATCACCTGCCATGTATCTATTTGTCATATCAAATGCGCCTTTGACATAACCATTACCATAAAGAATATCATCACTTTGCTTTCCATCAATTAATACAAGCGAATCTTTTTGATTGACTGGTTCCTTAACAACAAATGATATCGGGGCATTTACAGTATGATTTGTTCCTTCAAATGATATGAATCCCTGATAGTTACCAGATTGAAAATCATTTGGCGCAATTAATGAGACATTTAATTTTACAACATCATTTGCAGGAACAGTAATTGTTTCAAACTCTGGCCAAATCACAGGCCATTTATCTTTTTGATAATAGCTTGCAGATAATGTATATTCCATTGAAGTTGAATTTTGTTTTGTATCACCTAGATAGTAAGAGTATCTAGTTGGAGTAGGATATACACCAACTAACGGTGTTCCATTAAATTTTTCATTTGGATCAGAGATCCTAAGTTCTTGAACTGTTCCCCATGATCCAGCTCTGCTAACCATTGATAATTCATTGCTAGATATTTTAGTATCATTGTTGTTATCAATCCAATCATAAAGATATAATGAAGAGATCTTCATGTCATTAGCATATAGAGTATCTGTTTTGTTCATGAAATTATCAAATGGAAAATTAAGATTTAATATCATTAATGATGATTCTGCTGGAATTAAATTATCATCAAAAAGATCGCCTAACTCTTTAGGGTTTTTGATATCAGATAGTTTGATGTAATTTGGAATAAATGCATCTGATTTGTTTAGTATAGGATCTTTTTGTTGTACTTTAGTTTCTCCATCATATAGAGTATTTTTGATCAGAGATATCGTTGTTGGTTTGATAGATATTTGAATTGGCTTATCAGTTGGATTTTCAATTGTGAAAGTTGTTTTACTAGATTCACCAGGATGTAATTGGCCTGCAAACCAACTTGTCATAGGCATGGTTTTTGTTGGAAATTCAAATTTCTTAAATCCAAGAAATACAGGGTTAATTGTTTCAAGTGGGAGTTTTAAAATTTCTTTGATGTTATTGTATGATGCGTCATTGTAAACAATAAATTTTCCATCTTCACCGTTTACAAAACTTAATGCAGCACTTGCATCTACCAACCCAGCTCCTTGAGTAAATGGATCATTTTGAAGATCTTTAGCAGTAGACATTAAGATATTTTTGATTGTAAAAGAATCATATGCTTCTGATTGTTTGTTTAGTCCTTCCATCAGAAGTGCTGCACTTCCAGAAACTAGAGGTGCGGCCATACTAGTTCCTCCAAATAATGAAAAAGATTCATCCCTTGAATCTTTTTTTGTTTTAATAACATTTGATGGGGTAAAACCATGTGCACCGATACTCATCAAGTCAGGTTTTGGATCACCTATAATTCCGGGTCCTCTGCTTGAAAAATCTACTACGTCATTAAAATGAGAAGCATTATTACCAAATCTAGGTTGATCTTTAAACGGACCATATCCAACAAAGACATTGTTTGTAGTAGCTCCTACGGCTATTCCAAATGGAGACGAGTTTGGCATTCCAATTGTTCCATATCCATGTCCAGAATTTCCAGCACTAGATACAATTGTTATTCCCGGATAATTATCATCAAGTGAATGAGGAGTAGCAAGTATGCTTAGTATCACAGATAGTATATCCATTCCAGGTGCAGAATTAAATGATGGAAAGTTTGAGATGCCCCAACTGTTTGAAATTATATCTACTCTTGGTTTTCCAGTAAAATTCCAGCTATGATCATTACTGTCAAAACCAGATAACCACAGCCATGCATAAACAGTATCGCCTACCCACAATGATTTTACAGGTACAATTTTTGCACCTGGTGCAACTCCAGTGATTGTAAACTTATTTGTATTGTTGTAAATGTCATATGTCTGATTGCCTTTTGATGTAATTGAAGCGGTACTTGATGTTCCATGTCCTGCAAAATCCGTCATCACTCCAAAAAACATTCCTTTGGAATCGAATGCAGGCAGTAAAGTACCGTTAATTGCATTTAGCGTTTTATCAATATCGGATGTTTTGTTTTGAATTACACCATAAACATCTAGTACTTGAGCACCGACTGTTCCTGCACTATAATCTGCTTTACCATCACCATTTGAATCATAAACAAGAAACTCATTTCCGCTTCCTAAAACTATAGGTTTTTCATCAGTAAAATCAAAATCATATTTCGGTCTCTCTCCTGATTTTAAATCAAATCTAGTATAATCTTCCCAAGATGTACTCATATCAGGAATTATAGTGTCATAAACTCCAGCAATATTAGAATCGACTACAAGTATAGGTACTACTTGTATTCTTGCTAATGATCCTTCCAAACCGCCCTGATACATTACTCCAAAGTGGTAAATTCCACTTTTTGATTTGATATAATTTCTATTATCACTACCAATTTTCATATCAGTATCTAATGTTCCACTAAAGATTGGAGCGTTTCCAGATTGTGGAAAAAAAGAGTTGTAAATTGGAATTTTTGTTCCTTTACCATTTTGAGAGATGTTTAAAAAAATTCCATCTCTTGTTTGATAAACAGATGAAGTCATTCCTTCTGGAAGTGGTTTTGTGTTGTTTCGAATGATTCCATCCTTGTCAATGAATGCAAAAAAAGTTGAATTTGTAAGGACTATTCCCTGTCCATCAGCATCAAGCATGATGGGATGATTGTTTTTGTCTCTAGCTAAGGAACTTCGAATGTCGAGATTTGAAAAATCAACACCTGTATCTACTATTCCTATTTTAATTCCTTGTCCATTAACATTGTATTTTGTTTGTACCAAAGTAGATCCAGTTATTTCTCCAATTCTTGATGCATCAGGAATAGATGTATTAGAGTGAAAGTCTAGCTTGAGATCTTCAATTACATTATACCCTTTAGAAACGAAATTTGAAATGGAATTCTCTGGAAGTACTGCAATATAAAAAAATCCCCCCCTAGATTCAATCCCATAAAGAGAATTGTTTTTTAAAAAATTGGACCCATCAGGACCTGTTCCAAAAATAATGTACCGCTTAAAATTATTTTGTTTAAAAAAATCTGAATCTATTTTTACAATATCAGAATCAAATAAAATAGAATTGTTTATTGATATTTTATTTTCAAGAGGAATATCTCCACCTACATATGCATAAGAATTTACAAACATTCCTGAAACAAGAATAACACAAAAAAGAATCGCCGCTTTGGGCATTATGATAAAATTTTTCCGTTCTTGCATTATAACTATCTTCTTCTGGCAAGTATTGCAATTTGAAGTGCCACAATGATTCCAATTGATGCCACAATTGGGAAAAATAGCGAGTTTAGTTGAGACGATGCCTCTTCAATGTTAGATACAGAATTTGATACAGAAGTTACGCTTGCATCAATATTAGTGCTAGCCCCCTCCAAAGTTGAACCAAATCCTTCAATTTCTGATTTTAATACATCTAATTCATCTGATGTTTCTTTTAGAACTGAATTTAGTTCTATTATTTGATTTGAGATTCCACCCAAATCCTGGCTTAGGACATTAGTTGCTACTGACGCATGAGATATTGTTCCTTGATTAAATGATACGACATGAAAAACATATGTTCCTTCTTCTTTTGGAGTATAATCTAGATAGTATAATCCCTGATGAAGTGTTGAAAATGCGTTGGATATTGTTTCTACTTTTCCAGAAGGCAAATGAATATGCGTTGTTTGAAGCAGGTCTTTTGGATCATCACCGATTAACAATCCATCACTTGTAGTTTGTACAAATAGTCTAAAAGGATTATTGATTGCTGCAGTTTCTGGAGCAAATACAGATGTAAGTATATGTCGCTCTATTGGTATCTCCATCAAGTCTGTTGTAGATGTAAATTTTACATCTAGTTTTTGAGAGATTCCGTTTTGTTCAGTACTAATTGCCTCTATAGTATATGTGCCAAATGGAAAGCTGGAAGTCGGTTTGGGCCATATTAATAACACATGATTAAAAGAACCGTCATCATCAGTAATTAATTGATCAAATCCGACAATAGTGTCATCTGGTGAAAATAATCTAATTATCAAGGTTTCATTTGGTTTGCCATTACCATACACAAAAAGAGGTTCTCCTTCTGAATATACTTGATTGGTTGTAAATAATTTTAATTCAGAATATGCATTATTTACAGGAATAATCAATAATATAATAAAAGACAATAACAAAATTTGTGATTTCAATTTAAAATAATTGGATAATATCTCCTAGATATTGCTTCTGGAAAAATGATCTACAACTTACGTTAAGTGTTGATTCAAAAAAAAGAAAAAAAGGAAAATGTGAACTAGTTTCTTACTTTACGATTATTGTCGTAGTTACTGGTGGTGATAATGCCGTTGGATTATCAACAGATTCCCAGACAAATGCAGTGGCAGTATAAGTGCCAGCGTCAGTTGGGATCCATGATAAAGCAGGGCTGAATGATTGACCAGCGGATAATGAACCTGTAATCCAAGCTAGTGAGACTGTAACACCGTTACCATCCTGAATCTGTACCAAGTAGGCAAATGCTTGCTCTCTATCCTGACCATTTGCTAGGTCGGCAGTTATTTGCACCTGTTGATCGACGTTAACAGTGCTTAAGCTGTTACCGAATGCGTCAACAACTCTCAAGTTAGCAGCTGGTGCTCTCTCAAGAGGTGGTACAACTGTACCGATTAGCGAAGTGGCAGTAATATCAAGTTCATCTGCTGTTGTGTATGGATTAGGTAATGTATTGTCTGAATATTCTGCAGTGACTGTGTCACCTTCTGCGACTCTGAGTCTGTGACCAGATGATTCGTCAGTAGTTGTGAAGAACACAGTACCTTCGAATATTCCGGTTGCCTCATTAGTCTCAGTTACAGTTAGATCAATACCTCCGGCATCGGAGTCAGACCACACGTCAGTGTTGAAATTATCAACTGCTTCTGGGTTTAAGTTCATATCTGGATCAATTACTCTTACAACACCTGTACCGCTTGCTGGGTAGCTTGCTTCAAGCCACTGAACCTCACCAATATTCCATCTGATTAATGCTGAGCCGACAATAGTCTCATCCTCTGAGAATTCAAAGGAGATTGTAATGCCGTCATCATCGTCAGCTGGCAAGAATCCATCTGTTGGACCACTGCCAGAAGGAGAACTGGATACTACATCGTTACCATTGCTATCACCAGTTGTGGTATCGCCATCAGCATTATGTGTAAAGCCGGTAAGAATTACCTCACCAGTGAAAATGCCTGTGTCAGTACCAGTTTCGACTAGCTTGTAGTTGTTGAGTTTGTTACCTCTGGTTGAGACCTTTATTGGGTCAGAATCAGTGTCACCAATCTCATCGACTAGGTTGCTGTCGAAGTTGTGATCTGGAGCTACGATAGTAATGTATACTTTGTCAGTCCATGTGTAAACTTTTTGGTCAAGCTCTACAGTTGCTCCGAAGTTTGAAGTAAAGATTGTCAAGTTGACATCTTCATCTTCGTCACCTACGAAGTCAGATCCGGATGGACCCCAATCACTGTACTCAAGGACAATTTCTTCTCCTCTTTCTAGGCCATCACCATCTATTTCAGATGGAATTTCGACAACAATCTGGAATATTCCAGTGCTGTCACCTGTTTCTCTAAAGTTAGATGGTTCTGGGTCAAATGCGGCTGCTTGGCCGTCAGCGTCACCCATGGTGACGGTTGCGGCGTCAGAGTCCCATTCAATTAAGTCCAAGTCATATGTCTCAGCCTGTTGATTGTCCAAATCGAAGTCTGGCTCAATGAGGGTCAAGATCATATCGGATCCAATAATGTACACTGATTTATCAGATTGTAATACACCGTTTCTTAGGTCAAAGGTAGCAGAATCAGTTACAGTATTGACATCACCGCTTGCATCAGCTGGATCAGTGTATTCTACTTGGAGAATATCTCCTTGTAAGATACAGTAATCACCTGATGTTGCTGCTTTGTCAAATCTGGCTGTTTCTGCGGTGCTTGTACCACCAGCAATATTGGTCCATACAGTTGTGTCATCTGTACAGACTGAACTTGCTGGACCATCGGTGTATCTAATGGTAATATCAGATTCAAATATACCTGCATCTGGGGCAATTTCGACCATTGGGCCAAATTGTCTTGTTCCATTAAGGTAAGTTTTATCGGTATCAATTGTACCAGCCAATATTGCTGGACCACCAGCATAACCAAGTATGATTGATGAAGATCCTCTAATTACAGAGACTTTCACTAAACCTACTGGTGCTGTTGATGATGTAGTATTTTGACCGATAATATCTTCACCATTTGCGGATGTATTGAAGTCTGGATCATTAACTCTGACGTGAACTATAAGATCACCGTTACCTAAGAATTCACCTGATTGTAGGCCTGCACTACTACGTGTAGTACCTGCTGTATTCATTCCAGTTTGATGGATTGGGAATAAAGCTCTTCCATCAGGTGTAGTCTTTGTACCTGCACCACCGAAGTCAGTTGGGACTCCCCATGGTACTGGATAAACGGTTCTGTCAAGACTGACGGATCCAGTGTTAGCGCGAACGCCTGCACCGTCACCTACTTCGATGGTCTCACCAGATGCATCTCTAAAGTCAACATAGTTGACTTCAATATCGAGACCGGTGACAGATTCAGATGCTGTTGCACCTGATCTACACCATGCTGCTGGGATTTGGAAGTCACCAACAAATATGCCTGTTTCAGCTCCGGTTTCAACTAGAGTAAATCCAGTTGCTCCGAGACCTGTATCAGTTATACCTGCATTGGTTAAGCTTGTTAAACAAGCACCAGTTGGTGTAGTCCATTTTTGATCATCAAATGTGATATCTAGTAATCTACCAAGATCATCACCAGTAGACAATGCAATCGATGTGGAGTTGGTTCCAACAACATCTTTCAAACTGCCTGCTTGGGATACTACGGTATAGATATCAACTAAATCAGAATCGACGTTTAGATCTAAGTCTTGTAGTGTAATTGTTACTGTGTCAGCATTCTTGTATGAACTTGCATCCATAGATACAACACCGGAGTGAGCTGGGGCTGCTTGTTGATCAGCGACTTGAGTTGTTACACCATCTGCACCTAAGTCATTATAGTTGACTCTTGGAGAATCTTCATCATCCAAGTCATCATGCACGATGAAGTTTGGATCATCGGCAATTAATGTTAGGTCTAGGTAAGTGTTTCTATCCAAGATGTTTAGCTGATTAAGCATGATAAACTCCAAGCTACCTTCAAAGGTACTTGTGTTATCACCAGTTTCCTCGGCTTCTATTCTGACTATTTGGTTAGCAATTCTTTGATTTGCTTGCAATCCGTCATTTAAGAAACCATAGGAAATGAAGTCTGCGGCAATTGCATCAGGGGTATTTGTTCCAGATAGGGCAAGGTTGCCTCCTACATTTACAAATGCCAATCCAACTTTGTTAGTTGCAATTGAGCCTTTGAAAATTTCAGTGTTTGTTGCAGTTGAATTCAACAGTGTTAAGCTTTGTGGGCTAACGCCTGAAGCAATTTTTAATGCACCTACACCTGTAGAAACTCTACCAGTTGCGTTAATAATATCTCCATTTGCTGATGTGCTGTTTAGCAAATAGACATCAAATGTACTTGTTGAATTTATGCTTCTAAGATCTAAGTTTAAGAAGTTAAATCCATGGAAAATATTACCTGAATCTGGATTTCTGATAGTTTGTCTTAATTCACCAATAGTTGATCTCAAATCTACAACAAGAGCATTGGCTGTACCTATGCTGTTGCCAGTAGAATTGCTCAAGATAGCTCGTTCACTGAACTTCTGCACGTTAATTGTAGAAGTTGTGTTTTGACCGCCATCCATTCTTGCTAAGCCTCCAATTACAGTAAATTTAGTCCAGATAGCCTTTTGTGTGTTATCTGTTCCTACACCGCTTTCACCAAGTGTAAATGGATCACCAGTTGTTAAGGCTGGAATCAATGATACATTTGGATCAAAGAAATCTAGGTCTTCATCTGCTCTACTGTTTTTGTTAGCATCACTATCAACGATGACTACTGGAATCTCTTCACCAGAGGTCCATTCGGCATCTGTTGGTTGAATATCGACTGTTGCAAATCCAAATCCTACAAGAATTGTTCGTGGGGTCGCATTATAATCAACAGTTGCAGAGGTTCCCCTTGCTGCATTGCTGGTGATCTTCAAAACAGAGGCATCTGATTCATCATATGTACCAAATATACCACTGTTTGGACCTTGTTCAGTAAGTGTTACTGGAACAGAACCTGCACCCAATTTTTGTGTACCACCAACACCACTAACTGAAAATGCTGTTGCATTGTTTGCACCGATAGTGTTACCAGTGCCAGTTCGTGCTATTTGGGTATCATCATTATCTTGGAGTGTAAGCACTCGGTTAGCAGAGCCTTGTTTGTTAAGATTGACAAGTAATCTACAGTTATCCTCACACATGAGGGAACCTAAAGATGAGTCAATGTTAATCACACCGCCTGCTTTAGCTGCACCATCTAGATCGCCGTTCTCATTGAATACTTGGTAGTATGTTCCTTTGCTAGTTGCATTAGTACTTGTACCAAATGTCCAAGAGTCTTCGTCTGTTGGGTCAACGTTTAACCATAGATCTGTTACTGTTACATGAACTTGGGATGTTTGCGTATAGGTTGTTCTATCTAAAGATACACCGGCAAATTGGTCAACTGTATCAAAAGTAAGTGTTGTTGTTTGAGCACCACCACCTTTGTTATATTTGACTATAACGTTGCCACCTGCACTTAGAGAATAGAGTTGAACAAATGGCCAGAGTGTTGCATCATTTGTATCACTAGCACCAGTACCCAGACCAATTTGACCTGCGGTATCTCCTGTTAGTTGAACATTGATGCTTTTTGGTTCTCTTACCACATTCATGATACCTGTTGAGTTGTTATTAGTTGCAGTACATTGTGTAGTCAACGCTCCACCTGTTGATGAACCATTTTGACCACCTATACCAGCTAGTGGAAGTGCAATACCAACTGTATCACTGATTGTTATACCAACTGCGGTTTCGGTTGTTGTACCTGTAGCACATAATGTACCAAAGTCCAAACCTTCACTTTTAACTGTTGATGTAGAATCAGCAATTGATGCCATGTTTCTATCTGCAAAGTAACCATACCAATTACCATCTACGGCTTGAACCATTCTAAGTTTCTTGCCGTTGACAGTTACGTTTGGTTCACCTTTACCCTGATCAGTATCATTAATATCAGAATCTATTACCACGACCTCAATTACTTGAGGACCTGACATGTAATTATTGAACTGCGAGTTTTCTGCGGAAACAAATAGGTTAGCGTTGGCTGCATGTGCTACTGGCATCATAGATGGAGCAGCAAATGTCAAACCACCGGCTAACATAATTGTCATTAATGTAAGACTAGTTATTTTTCGTCCTATTTCGTTATTCATGTTATTGGTTTTTCTCTTTAAAATTTGTATATAAGGCTAATGGACGAATTGTCCACAATTAGACAATTTTTTGAGATTTTTTTATCATATTATTAGATTTTATAAAATTATCACACATATTTGATATAAGAATTATACTTTTAACTTTTTTCTATGATATGATCGATATATTTTGTATCTTTTTATTATAATTTATGAAATTTTTATAGGCTAGTTTTTGTATTTTCTCTACCAAGCAAGTTTTTGTATAACAAAATAGCATCACTCTCATCTTTTGAACCAACAATTACTGCCGAGCCTTTTTTCATAAAACTAACAGATAGATCATTTGTTCTCAATGACAATCCCAGGTCACCAAGATTTTCTACTATGAATCCTTGTTTTTTTGCAATGTTAGAAACGATGTTTGTATCAATATCAAATGTCGAAGTTGGAGTTATAGAATAAGTTCGCTTTCCACGATTTCTTCCACACAGTTCTTCTAAAATTAATTCTTGTTTTGGCACAGATGTAATTTTTCCAGTTCCACAAATTGGACATTCTTCAGCTCTAAATGTTTTTGTGCTGGTAAAATCAAGATTTTCTAAATCAATGTGAAGAATTCGTTGTGACAGACTAGGTTTTTTTCCAGTAATGATTTTTACAGCTTCTGATACTTCTATTCCACCAACAATAGAAAGTATGGACGGATGAACTCCTTCAATACTACAAGTCGGCATTGTATCTTCATTTAGTTCAGGAAACATGCAATAATAACATGCAGATTCTTTTGGTAAAATTGTAAACGCTTGTCCTGATACTCCTACTGCTGCACCAGTAACAAAAGGAATTCCAAACTTTACACATGCGTTATTTAGAGCATATCTTGCATTAACACTATCAAGTGCATCAATTACAACATCACATCCTTCTACAACTTCAAATGCGGTGTAATCGTTTATTGAGACTGCCAAGGATTCTATTTTACAATCAGGATTTATTTTCTGTAATTTTTTAGCTGCAACTTCAACTTTTACTTGACCAACGTCAGACTCATCAAACATTGTTTGCCTATGTAAATTAGATAATTCGATTACATCTCTATCAACAATTCTCAGAGTACCAACACCCATGGCAGCTAGTCTTGATGTAATTGGATTTCCTAATCCTCCAACTCCTATAACACATACTTTGGAATTTTTTAGTTTTAGTTGTCCTGTGTAACCAATTTCTTCAAGCATAACTTGTCTTGAAAATCTATCTAGTTCTTTTGCAGATAATTCATCAGAGCCGCCAGCTACTGCAGGGAGAATATAGACTTCATCTCCGTTATTTAGAACAGTGTTCATTCCATCAGAAAATTTTGCGTTTTTTCCGTTAATGTAAATATTAATCAGAGAACGTGGAGTTCCATCGCTTTCTAAAACTCGTCTCTTAAAGTCATCACCCATGATTTGAGATATTTTTACAAACGCATCAGTAAGAGAATCAGCTAAAATCTCTGTTTTTTTTTCTCCACCGCCTTGATTTAGCACTGATGGAATTGTAAATGTGATGTTTGCCATCTAGTTTACTACCGCCGATATTTCTGCAATATTTGCCTTCATTACTTTGGGTTTTTGTAATACTTCCATTATTGCCTCAGTGGCTTTTAATCCATTTCCAGTGACATAACACACTACAGAATCATTTTTGTCAATCTTTCCTTGGTCAATCATTTTTTGAAGCACAGCTACAGATACACCACCTGCAGGTTCTGTAAATATTCCCTCAGTTCTTGCCAAAAGTAAAATAGCATCTAAAATTTCTTTGTTGTTACATTCTTCGGCAAACCCATTGTACTGTGCTAATCGTTTCAAAACATATCTACCATCTCCAGGATCACCTATTGCTAAACTCTT
Source organism: Nitrosarchaeum sp. (assembly GCF_025699065.1). Taxonomy (NCBI): domain Archaea; kingdom Thermoproteati; phylum Nitrososphaerota; class Nitrososphaeria; order Nitrosopumilales; family Nitrosopumilaceae; genus Nitrosarchaeum; species Nitrosarchaeum sp. Next base: position 72,580 of record NZ_JAILWF010000007.1, read on the forward strand.
TGCAATAGTATCTGGATTTTCGACTGGGATTACTTCTTTGCTGTTTTTCTTGAATGCATCCACAATAGGGGCGCATCCGTGTGGTTGTGCTGCTATCATATGCATATTTGACACATCATTTAACAATGAAACTGTTTGTAATTCTTCAAATCCTTTACAAATTGCATTAAGCATTGCACCACTTCCTACAGGAACTATAAGTTGATCAGGGACTTGCCAGTCAAGTTGTTCTGCAACTTCATATGCAAGTGTTTTAGATCCTTCGACGTAATGAGAACGCATGTTAATATTTACAATTCCTATTCCTTTACTGTCACCAATCTGTGCAGCTATTCTATTTGCATCATCATAAGTTCCATCTACTGCAATGTAGTTTGCACCATAAGATAACGCCTGTGCAATTTTTGCCATCTCAATATTACTTGGTGCAAATACATGACATGGCAATCCAGCTTTTGCTGCATGTGCTGCAGTTGCAGATGCCAAGTTACCAGTGGATGCACAACCAACAGCAGATAGTCCAAATTCTTTTGCTTTTGATATTGCAACTCCTGCAGGCCTATCCTTAAATGAAAATGTTGGATTTACAGAATCATTTTTGATGTATAGATTGTTTAATCCTAATTTTTTTCCAAGATTATCAGCTTTGATAAGAGGTGTCATTCCCGCGCCAATACTGATAATATTAGATTTGTTTTCTATTGGCAATAATTCAAAATATCGCCAATAATTATGCTCACGATTCATAAAGGTATTTTTTGTAACTGTAGGAAAATCATATTTTACATCAAGTGGTCCAAAACAGTCATCGCAGATATACTTGAAAGCAGTATCGTATTGTTTTTTGCATTCTCTGCATTGTAGTGATGTTCTAGCCAAGATCAATTTCTCCTTTGATACCATACATAAAAAATCCTAATATCAAGTTAAGTAATACTTAACTTTATTGAGTAAAAAATATAATGAAAACACAGTCATATTTTAAAAATTAGGTAAAATTTTGAAGATTTACAAAAAATATGAATGAATTAACAATTATGAGGAAGGTTTTTAGATATTTTTAGAAATGAAAAACCATGAAAAAAGAAGTAATTGTAGCAGGTATACTTGGTGTAAGTATTGCAATAATTATTTTATCTATCAGTTTGGGATCTGAATTAAAATCAGATTCAATAGAAGTTGAAGATACGTTAGATAAAGAAGTGGTTGCAGAAACTGAAACTCCAGAGATTGAAGAAAAGATAGACGATGTAGAAAAAATCAATTTAGAAAATGAATATTCACCTAAACCCAGAGAATGGATAACTTCGGGACCATTTCAGATTGACCGAAGCAAGTATGCTATAGGTGAAAAAATTTTCCTAGTAATTGGAGGAATAACTGAAAATGAAAAAGGACAAATTGCATTTATGAGACCATTAAATGATACACATTATTCCGTATACATGACAATACCATTTGATGGTATGAAAAAAGATGTGTTCAACTATTATGTAGAACCACAAATTTCAAAAACTAAAGAGATATGTTCAATAGATGATCTGATGGGAAAATGGGCAGTAGTTTTTAGAGGAACAGATTATCCAAATCTATATTTTGAAATTACAGACGAAGTTGTTCCAGGAACAAACATAGAACCTGTATGTTAGATTATTTGTCTAAATTGTTGTGAAAGCAAACTTTCTCGCCAGTATGACATGCAGGTCCTAATGGCTCTACAAGATAAATAACTGCATCAGAATCACAATCTACAAGAATTTCTTTTACTTTTTGCGTATTTCCAGATTCTTCGCCTTTCATCCAGAGTTTATTTCTAGAACGACTCCAAAACCAAGAGTTACCAGTTTTTTTAGTTAGTTCCAATGATTCTTTATTTGAGTAAGCTAATGTTAAAACATCTTTTGTATTTGCATCCTGAACAATGACGGGAATTAATCCATCACTTTTTGTAAAATCAATATCTTCAACAGATTTTCTCATCATTTAAAATCATAAAGTATTGCTTATAATCTTACAGGAATTTGCTTGTCTTTAAGATATTTTTTAACTCCATTTACACCATGTGTTTGATAATGAAATATTGAAGCAGCCAATGCAGCATCAGCGTTTGATTCCTTGAATACATTGACCATATCATCAGGCTTACCACATCCTCCTGAGGCTATTACTGGAATAGATACAGAGTTTACAATCTCCCTAGTTAGAATGAGATCATAACCGTCTTTGGTTCCATCCTTATCAATACTAGTTAGAAGTATTTCGCCTGCACCAAGTTTTTCTATTTTTTTTGCCCATTCAAGAACATCAACACCAGTTGCTTCTTTTCCACCATAAATGAAGACTTCAAACCAGAATTTTTTTCCATTTTCAGAAAAAATATTCTTATCTTGTTTAAGATCATAGTTTCTTTTAGCATCGATGGCAACTACAACACATTGTCTCCCAAATAGTTGCATTAATTCAGAAATAACATTAGGATTTTTTATTGCGCCTGTGTTGATACCAACTTTATCGGCACCATTAAGCAAAATATTTCTTGCATCTTCTAATGATTTTACCCCACCTCCAACTGTAAATGGGATATCAATTACAGATGCAACTTTTCGAACCAAATCCTTGATTGTTTTTCTTTGTTCGTCAGATGCCGTAATATCTAAAAAAACTAGTTCATCTGCGCCCTCGTTACTATATTTTTCAGCCAATTCAACAGGATCTCCAGCATCTTTGATAGATTCAAAATGAAGACCCTTTACAACTCGTCCATTTTTTACATCAAGACATGGAATGATTCTCTTTGTCAGAGTCATGCTATTTGTTTTGCCTCCTGAATCGATATTTTATTCTCATAAAGCGCCTTACCTAAAATTACGCCAAATGCATTTTCTTGTTTTACATTTTGAACATCTTTAATATTTGAAATTCCACCACTTGCAATTACATGCGCATTATTTAATCGACATGCTTGAGATAAAAATTCTAAATCAGGACCATCAAGTGTTCCATCTTTACTAACATTTGTTAATAAAAATTCAGAGAATCCCATTGATAAAAATTCTTTCATAGCATCAATTAATGTTATTCCGGTTTGCTTTTGCCATCCATGTATAACTATTTCACCATTAAGATGATCAGTTGAAATTACAATTTTTTTAGAACCTAAATTTAATAATAATTTTTTAAGTACTGATTTATCTTTAAATGCCAATGTACCTAAAACAACTCTATCACAAATTTTTGAGATGTCAGTAATAGTAGATTCATCTCGTAGTCCACCAGCCACTTGAATTGGAATTGAAATCTGATCAAGAATTTTCTTAATCATTGATAGATTTGAGCCAATACCAAGAGTTGCATCAAGATCTACTAAATGAAGCATATCAGCACCGTTTGCTTCCCACTTTTTTGCTACTTCAACAGGATTATCACTATACACAGTTTTTTGTTTAGGATCACCTTTGTAGAGTCTTACTACTTGGCCATTCATTAGATCAATTGCAGGAATAACTTTCATTTTTTGCACACATTTAAAAAATTTTGAATCATAATTTTTCCTACATTACCAGATTTTTCTGGGTGAAATTGTGTCCCGAAAAAAATATCTTGTTCAATAACTGCAGGTACCTTAATTCCATAATCAGATTCTGCAATAATAGCATCATAATTAATTGGGTTTACTCTATACGAGTGTACAAAATAAACCCAAGATTCATTTTTAATTCCTTCAAGGATTTTTCCAGATTTTTTAATTTCCAAATTGTTCCACCCCATATGTGGGACTTTCATAGAGTCTGGAAGTACGATGACGTCTCCTTCAATTACACCTAATCCCTTTTCATTTCCTTCTTCACTTTTTTCAAAAAACATTTCCATACCAAGACAAATTCCTAAAACAGGAGTATTGTCTTTGACATACTCATGAAAATTAGTTTTTGATTTAGAGATACTTTTGATTGCAGGATCAAAATTTCCCACTCCAGGAAGTAAAAGCCCAGAGTAAATGTTAGGCTTGTCAAAAGTAGTGATAACATCTACGTTAGCCCCTGCTTTTTCAAGTGAGTTTTTTAGGCTGAAAATATTTCCAGCTCCATAATCAAATATTGCTAAATTAACCATTACATTGAACCTTTAGTACTTGGAATTCCTTTTTGTTTTTTATCATATGAGGAGGCTTCTCTAAATGCAACTGCCAATGATTTGATTGCAGCTTCAACTTTGTGATGATCATTATCCCCATACTTTACAGTAAGGTGAACACAGATGTTTAGATTTTGCAAAAGAGATTGGAAAAAGTGTTCTAAATCTTCTTTTGATATACCTTCAATTGTATTTCGCTTAATTGATAGTACTAGTTTCCAAAATGGTCTTTTAACTAGATCAATTGAAGCTTCTGCTAAAGATTCATCCATAGGTACTGATGCATAGCTAAATCGAGTTATTCCACTCCTTGCACCTAAAGCTTTGTCAATTGCTAAACCTATTGTAATTGCAGTATCCTCAATTAGATGATGCTCGATTTTATCATTTGATTTTGCATTAACTTTCAAATCAATCATTCCGTGCTTACCAAAAGCAGTAATCAGATGATCAAGAAAACTAATCCCAGTTTGAACACTAGTTTTTCCAGTTCCATCCAAATTCACAGATACAGATACTGTGGTTTCTTTTGTAGAACGATTTATGGAACTTTTTCGTGGTTTCATATTTTTCACAGGAGATGTACTTTGTATTATTCTAAATTTAATACCTTCGGAAGTAAATGAATAGACTCTATTACCAACATTGCACCATTATTCTCAAATAATTTCAATTTTTCTTGTGGATTTTTGCTAGTACCGATAATTCCACAAAAAATAACTTTATAGCCTTGCTCTGTTGCTTTTTTAGCCATAATAAAATCCTCCATAGAATCTCCAACATAAATACAACATTTAGAATTCATTCCTTTAATTGAACGTATTAAAGACTCAGGGTTAGGTTTTGCAAGTTCTCTTGGCTCATCTTCTAAAAATACAGAATTTTTTTGATCAAATTCATCCAAAAGTGTCTTAAGTGAATGCTTAACGGATTCTTTTCCCCTTCCAGTAACAATTGAAGGTTTTTTTGTAAATTTATTTTTTAGTTGTTTAATTAATAATTGATCAAGTATAACAACATCGTTTTCTATCAATCCAGATTCAAAAAATTGAGAGTGTTGTTTGAAAAGCTTCAAATACAATTCAGGACCATAAAAGATTTGATCAAATATTTTGTATAATGGATTATCTTGATGAGTTCCAGGATATGCTAATTTATTTTTAATATCACGAATGTCTACAAGTTTTTCAACATATTTCTCAACAGACGATATTCCTGAGGAATCAGCATTAGATATTACGTCAAAAATAAATTCATGTTGATCTTTTTTTAATTTTGTAGCAGCTACTAGAGAAAGAATTGAGGCATATGTCAAATCAACTTCATCGTTAAATCCTCCACATGATTTGAATCCATCAATAATTTTAGAATCAATTCTAATGTTATTTCTATTTTGAGAAAAATTTTCTAAAATATATTGTACAGTTTTATCTATTGCAAGATCATATGATTTTGTAATATTAATTAAAACTCCATCACAATCAAATATTATTCCATCTGTTGAAATGAGATCGTCTAAAATAGAATCATCAATATATATTCCTGATTGTTTTTTTGTTAATGTCATCCTAACAGATCTCGAATTGCAAGTAAAAATTTAGAGTTCATCTCCTTTGTTCCAACTGTAACTCTAAGACACCCATCATGTTTTCCAATTTTTCCTAGTGTTCTAATCGATATGCCTTGCTCTGCAAGTGCATTGTAAACTCTTTTGTGAGATCCATGAGCGTCAAATAAGACAAAATTAGCCTTAGAATCAAAGACCTCAAATGCCTCATATTTTTTGAGGTTTTCAATTATTCTTTTTCTCTCATCTTTGATTATTTGTACAGCTTCTTTCATTTGACTCGATTGCTCTAATGCTATAATTGCAGATTCTATTGTCAGTGTACTTACGGGATAGGGGTATTGCAGAACACGATTAAAAACATCAGTGAGTTTTTTGTTTGCAATAAAATATCCTAATCTTAATCCAGCCAAACCAAATGATTTTGATAATGTTTGAACTACAATCAAATTATCTTGATTTTTTACCATACTGGATAATGAGAAATCACCAAATTCCCCATAAGCTTCATCGATTATTATTAGTCCATCAAATGATTTGACTAATTTTTGTAGATCGTTTTTTTGAAATTGAAATCCTGTTGGATTGTTTGGAGAATCAAGATATAGGATATCAGCACTTTTGGATAATTTAAGAAAATCATTGATGTCTAGCGTCATAGTATTGGAAAAAGGTATTGCAGTAACTGGAATAGAATACAATTTACATCGTTCTTCAAAAAATCCAAATGTTGGATTAGATGTAATTACTTTGGTTTGCTTTGATGCAAAATTTGAAAGGATCAAATCAAGTATTTGATCAGAACCATTTCCAACACCAATCATAGATGAATGTATTTTAAGAAATTTTGATAGTTGATTAATTAGACGGTCTACTCCTCCCAACGGATATTCACGTATATCACAATTTTTTTTAGCGTTAGTAATTAGATCTTGTTGAAATTGTTTTGATATGACATAATTTTCATTAGAATCAAGTTTAAGAGCATCAGGATGTATCTCAGGTTTTTGATATCCACTAAGAGAGCTTAATTCTTTAATCTTTTTTCCAATCCAATCTTGCTTCATTATATTCTACCTCGAATAGCTTCATAGTGATTTGGAAGTCCTTCTGCTTCTGTAAATAATTTCATAGGTTCTGAAATTTTGGATAAAACTGACTTTGATGTAGATACTTCAGTGTTAATCTTGATAAAATCTAAAACAGATAATGAACCTCTTGTTTTACCAAATTTGTTTGTAGGCAAGATATGATTTGAGCCTAAAAGATAGTCACTTGCAGATGATGGAGTATCATGTCCTAGCAATATTAGTCCAGAAGAAGTGATTTTTGATGCAAAAGAACTAGGATTCTTTGTCATAATTTGCAAATGTTCAGGAGCCAATTCATTTGCTAGTTTTATCATCTCGGAATTATTTTTACATATTGCAATAAAGCCATTTTCTTTAAGACTGATTTTAACATAATCACTTCGCTTAATTTTAGTGATCAATTCTGTGATGATTTTATTTACGGATTTTGCAAGTTTTTCTGAATTTGTTATCAAATAACAAAATGTATCATTACTATGTTCTGATTGAGAAATGAGATCTAGTGCAATATATTTTGGATTTGCAGTTACATCTGCAATAATTCCTAATTCAGTAGGACCTGCAAGCATGTCAATGGATGTCCTATCACTAATCATAGATTTTGCAAGTGTTACAAATGCCCCACCAGGCCCAACTATTTTATCTACTTTAATGATTGATTTTGTGCCATATGACAAAGCAGCAATTGCCTGAGCGCCTCCAATGCGATAAATTTCAGTTGCGCCACAAATTTTTGCAGTTACAACAGTAAGAGGATCAACATTCCCATCAGAATTTGGAGGAGATACAACTACTATTCTTTTAACACCAGCAATTTTTGCAGGAATAACAGACATTATAACAGAGCTGGGATATCTTGCTAAACCACCAGGAATATAACATCCAACACTTTGGATGGGAATGAATTTCTTTGATATTTTGATTCCATCAGCATAGATAGTTTTGTTTTTTAGAATTGATTTTACAATAGACTCAGTTTTCTCTAATCTCAGTTTAGCTTGTCGTATTGCATTTATTTCTTTTTCAGATACTTTGGAAAAAGCGTTGTTAATTTCATTTTGGGATAAACGTAGTGAAGTGATTTTAGCTCCGCCGAATTGTTTTTCATACTTTCTTATTGCTGAATCTCCATTTTTTTGTACATTTTTTAATATAGATTCAACTATGGACCTATTTTTTTGAGGCTGTTTTGGCAATATTTGAGCTGAAAATTTTTCAACATTAGTTACTCGAATTATTTTCATCAATTTTCTTCATCACGCTTAATCTCCTCTAGCTCTAGAATTTGTCTTGGTTCATGAACAACTAGTCCTTGTGCAATTTTTCGTAGTTTTGGAATTAATTTGTGAAAATCTTCTTTAAGAATCACTGTATTAATTCCAAACCATCCTTCTTCACTAAGTGGACTTATTGTTGGTTTTTTAAGAGAAGGTATTTGTTGTAAGAGTTTTTTGAGATTCTGTTCTTCCACATTAAGATAAATGTGTAAATATTTTCTCCCATGTACTGCACCACGCATAAGAGTTACAATATCAAATATTTTCTCACGTTTTTGTGGATCTCTTAGAGATTTTTTATTAACAATCAAGTGTGCAGACGATGTTAGAATTTCATCAACAATTTTTAATTTATTTTGTTTTAGTGTAGTTCCAGTCTCAGTAACATCCATAATTGCATCAACGTCTTCAGGTGGCTTTGCTTCTGTTGCACCAAATGATAAATGGATTTGAACATTTTTGTTTGTACCAAGTCGAAGCCATGGAGTAACAATTAACGGATCTTTTGAGCCATAATATTTTTTATAGGATTTACATTGTTTTAGAAATTTGGATGCAGTCGTCAGATATTCAGAAGATATACGAAGTGTTTTTTTCTTTTTTGCATAATCAGCAATCATTTCATCAAGATTTTTGTACTTGTATTTATCAGGAAATGCAACAACTAGTCGTATTTTTCCATATTCTAAATCCAAAATGGCTTCAACATCAGCACTAGTTTCACCCACCCAATCCTTTCCGGTGATACCAACGTCATACAATCCTTCAGATACAAGTGTTGGTATCTCTTGTGGTCTTAGCATCTTTACTATAATATTTGGATCATCAAGATATACTCGATAAGTCCTATCTTTTCTATTTACTTTGGTCCAAGACCTTTCAAGAAGTTTGAAAGTAGCTTCTTCAAGGCTTCCTTTTGGTATAGCAAAACGAATCTGAGACATTTCTTATATGTCTCTAAACTTAGTATATAATAACTTCATTTATTTTTAAAATTATATCTATGAAATTTGTAAAACCAGTCATTTTAGGTTCGATAGCATTAGTAGTTATTGTATCAGTATTTTATTTTGGATTTAACATTCAAGACATGCCAAAGCAGGATATACAAAATAACTCCGATCCAATAAATTCAGAATTAATAAAATGGAGTGATGGAATGTTGTTTGATGTTTTTGTATATCCAAAAGATATTGTAAACATAGATGGAAGACAAATACCATTGAAAGGTACTTTCAAATTAAAACCAAATTTATCAGAAACTTATTCTGAAATTGGAGTTTATGATGAAAAAAATAAACCTCTAGTCATCATACCAGTATATACTGCAAGTGCATATTCAAAAAATGGTTTTTATGATTTTTACAGTGGTTATTGCAATACTTGTCTGACAACAAAAATTGTATCAATTGATGAGTTGAGAGAGCAATCAAGTGCAAATGCTGTTAAAATTTTAGAATTATTGGGATACGATTCAATTACAGATATTGAATTGGATAAAAATCCAGACATATTAAAAAAATATGATAAGATCATATTGTTACATAACGAATATGTAACAAAAAATATGTTTGATTCTATAACATCACATCCAAATGTAATTTATCTATATCCTAATGCGTTGTATGCTGAGATATCAACAAATTTTGAAGATAATACAATTTCGTTAATTAGAGGTCATAATTATCCAGATGAAGATATCAAAAACGGTTTTGATTGGGAATTTGAAAATACACATCCATATGAGTATGACAAAGAATGTAAAAATTGGGAATTTTATAATATTACAAACGGTAAGATGCTAAATTGCTATCCAGAACAGATTATTTGGAAAGATGAGAAATTTTTAAAAGTTTTAAAAGAATTATAATCTAATTCAGATTTTGTAGTATTTCTTTGGCTTTATCAATCGAGATTTGTTTTTGTTCAATCATTTTCTGAACAATTTTATCAATTTGTTCTGGTTTTGCACCCGCAGCTGCTGCCAAGTTTCTAGCATGTAATCTCATGTGACCCTTTTGGATTCCTTCTGCAGATAGAGCTCTAATTGCACTATAATTTTGGGCAAGACCTGTTGCAGCCATTATACATGCAAGCTCCTGTGCTGATTTAACTTTAAGAATTTTCATACAAATTTTTGCAATTGGATGAACATTTGCAATTCCACCAACAGTTCCAACGGATAACGGAAGTTCTAATGAACCAATCAGATTTCCATCACTATCTTTAGTCCAATTACTAAGAGATCGGTATGAGCCTGATCGTGAAGCATATGCATTTGCAGCTGCCTCAATTGCTCTGCTATCTTGACCAGTTGCATTTGCAACAGCAATGATGCCATTCATTATTCCTTTATTATGAGTTACAGCTCGATAAACATCATTATTGGCAAACTGATATGCTAATACAATATCATCAACTACACCTTCTCCTCCAATTTCATTTTTATCAAAAACTGCTGTAGCCTTTGCAATTCTACGAGTAGAATAATTTGATAATATACGAAGAAGTGTTCTACCACCAGTTATTTTTTCTAATAATGGTGAAACAGCTTCGCACATTGTATTTGTAACATTGGCACCCATTGCATCACCTACATCAATTAACAACTCAACAATCAACATTTTTCCAAAATCAGTGTCAATTGTTTTACAAGATACTTTCTTTGCACCTTTATTCATTTTAGATAGTGTGTTACTCTTTGAATTTGCAAGAGTGGTAATCTCTTGGGTAGTCTCTTGTATTTTTTTAATTGCTAAGTCAATATCAACATCTAATATTTGGATTTGGCCTATACTGTAAGACTCTTCAGATGTTGCCTTGAATCCACCCTTTATTCTTGCAATTTTGGCACCTTTTGAAGCAGCAGCAATAACAGATGGCTCTTCAATAACCATCGGAACAAGATAGTCTTTTCCATTAATTTTAAAACTAGTTGCAATTCCTAATGGTAAGGAAAAAGTGCCAATAGCATTTTCTATCATTTTATCAGCTTTTTCAAAAGAGATACCGCCATCATTGTTTTGTAAAATTTCTAACTCTTCAGTAGTCAAATCTGCAAAATTGCCAACTATATCTAATCTTTCTTTTCGTGTCTTTTCAAAAAATTTTGAAATTGATGAATCACTCATTTTTTTATCCTCAATAATTTATCATCCATACTATCTGGAAAACCTTTACCATCAGTATTTGAAGTAATTACATAAAGACTACCATCATGGCTTTGCACTACATCACGTATACGTCCAACCCCACTTAGTATGGTTTTTTGGGATGAAAGACCTTCAGAAAAATCTAGCTGATATAGGTTGGTTGCTCTCAGGGAAGCCATGACAAAATCAGCCTCTAGAGATATCTTATCGCCTGAATAATACAATATACCACCAGGCTCAATGCTTGGATCATAACACATTATTGCATTTTCATATTTACCATTATCTGAACACTGTTGCTCAGGCCAACCATAATTTTTTCCTGGTTTAATGAGATTAATTTCGTCGTTCTTTTCGGGTCCAAGTTCCGACAAATACATTTGACCCTTATCATCCCATGTCATTCCCTGTGGATTCCTATGACCTAAAGAATAAACAGGAGAATTTGAAAATGGATTGTCATCTGGGATTGTACCATCATCATTTAGTCGTAAAATTTTTCCCGATAAAGAATCAAGATTTTGTGGCAGATGCGAAGACTCAGAAACGGTTCCAGTACCTACATACAATTTTTTGTCAGGACCAAATTTTAAAAAACCTCCATTTGTAAATACAGAGCCAGGTATTTTATCAAAGATAGTTTTTGCGTCAACTAGTTTATTTTTGGATTCAGTGATTTGGAGTATTTTGTTCCACAGTTCTCCATTTTCTTCATATGTTAAAAAAACATAGATTAGATGATTGTTTAAAAAATCAGGATGAAGTGCAAGCCCTAGCAATCCACCATCAAATACTTTTGCTGGACGTAATGCAGCAAGCGGTTCATCAAGCAGTGTATTATTTTGGATAACTCTAATTAATCCATCTTTTTCTGTTACAAAAATTCTGTCACCAGATATTGCAATTGAACGTGGTTCATCAAGATTTTCTGCCAAAATATCTACAGAATTATTTTCAGGAATTGGTGAAAGTGGTTCTGGAATTGGTGGTGAATTAGAAGAGAATGTCAAATAAAATATTGAAAACGATAATGCAGCTATAATTCCTGCAATTCTTAGTTTTTTGTCCACAAAAAATCATTCAATTGAAATCCTATTAATTACTTTCAAGAATTTGATAAAGCGTATATACGGCTCGTGCTCATTCATGTTCAGCGGGGTGGGGAAGCCAGACTCTTTAGGGCTAGGTCATCCCGGCGGGCTCATAACCCGCAGTTCAGTAGTTCAAATCTACTCCCCGCTACTTAGTTGTCATATACACAAAACCATGAAGATGATTCATCAAATCTTGATTCCTTGTTAATTCTACCAATTCTTTGTAATGGTCTACTAAGATGTCTATGTGCAGAAACTATTGGAATGTACAGTTGTTTTTTGATTTTTCTTGGAATTTCTATAGTTATTTTATTTTCAGATTTTTTACCACATTTTATACATTGAAAACCTTGATTTTTTCCTTTTGATTTCATCTTTTTATTACATTTTTTACAAATTGGATTAGATTTTATCATATTTTTTCTAAGTTGAATTATATCAATGAATTCAAGATTTAGAATCCTTGGATAATTTTTTGATGCCTTTCTAATACCACCACCAACACAAACTTTGTCTCCTTTGATCAAACTTGATGCAACATATGTTATTCCAGTAGGTTTGTACACAGCACAACGTAATTCGTATCCATCTGAATTAATAGAGAAAAAAACATGACCACCTTTTACAATTTTTGGTTCATCAGATACAATACCAGTAATTTTTCCAGAAGCATATGGTTTAATGTTTTTTGGATTTAGTTCATTTTTTAAATGATCCCCAGTTCCTTGATTTGATTTGAATATCATATGACCAGATAGTTTTTCACTTGTTTTCAAAATTTTAGTTGCACGTAATAATGAATCTATATTTTCACCACGTACTCCATAAAAAACAGGATCAGGACCATGAGGAGTAATTAAAACTCGCTCTTTTCTATTATCAAAGCTGTTAAATGTAAACGGTAATGTTTTTTCCTGCATTGTTTTAACACTTTTTGCAGAAAGACTTCTTTCTTTTCCAAATTTAGAATTTTTTCTATAGCTTAATAGCTCCAACGTGTGATCTTTAAAATCATATCCAATTGCTCCAATAGCACCTACAAGACCTTGACCATTTCCTTGATAAAAAAATTCCACATTATTTTTTCTGGCAAATTTTTTTGCATAATTTCTGTTTATCAATTGCCATAAAGCTAATTTACTAAATTTAGAAAACTGTTCTGGAACTTCTTTGTTCTCATAAAAAACCAACCCAGGATTTGCACCGTTTTTTATATCAGAGTATTTTTCTACGAGTTTTTTAATCTGATTTTTAATTTTTGAAGGATTTTTTGTTCTTATTTTCATAGAAACTGCACCATTTCCTCTTGTTTTCCACGGAATGTTTGGATTAAATCTAATTAATTTTGGAAAATCTAGAAATTCAATATCTTGTTTTTTTAGCAAATCAACAATTTTGTAGGCAAGAAAAGTTGTGCACATTCCTTTTGGAGAATCTGTATCATCAAAACCAATATTGAGTACTTGGGTATCAGTCATAAACAAATAATAGAATTTCAGACATTTTTAGTTGTTGGAAGGTACAATTGGTTTAAATTAATAACGCCATATTTTTAGCTGGAATTGATTGTAATAGATGAAGAGCGTATCTTCAAAGAAATTGAAACAAAGAAACCTGCCTCAGTGTCTCTAAATGGTCCAGATGGAATTCTTCCTCAAGTACAAGAAACTGCCATGAGTATTACAAGACGGTTTGGGATTCCTGCATATGTGTTAGCTGATACAACTTGGGGAACATGTGATCTAAATTCAAATGGTTCCAAAGTATTAGGAGCTGAAATTCAATTTAACATTGGACATACAATAAACACTGAATCAATTGAGAAAAATCTTATTCTAATTAATGCATTTGATGATGTTGAGTTTGATAGTGTTGCCAAAAAATGTGTTGATATTCTTAAGGGAAAGCAAATATCATTGGTAACTGATAGTCAGCACTTACATCAAATGGATAGAGTAAATGAAATTTTGACTAATGGTGGAGTTCAAGTGAAAATTGGAAAAGGAAAAGGACAGTTAAATGATGGACAAGTATTTGGATGTGAATTTTATCCAGCTACAGAACTAAAAGACAAAGTTGATGCATATGTATTCTTAGGACAAAGCAATTTTCATGCAGCTGGAATTGCTCTATCAACTAACAAGCCAACTTATGTTTTAGATCCATACTTTAACGAAGTACGAGAAGTAACCGAATTTGCTCAAAAATTAAAAAAGAAAGCTACGCTTGCAATATACAAAGCTGCTGATGCTCAGTCCTTTGGAATAATCATAGGTCTCAAAGAAGGACAGTTATCCAAAGTATTTGCTTTAAAATTTAAAAAAGAATTAGAAAAAGAAGGAAAAACTGTTCAATTATTTGCATTAACAGACATCACAAATGAGAGATTAAAAAATCTAAAAGGAATTGATGCGTTTATTCAAGTAGCATGTCCTAGAATTTCTACAGATAATCAATTTGACAAGCCTGTTCTTTCAACACCACAGGCAAATGCACTTTTAAAAATATTAAGACATGAAAATATCGATGAGTATCTAGAGATTCCTCATTGGCTTTAAAATTAGGATATCAATTTTAGAAATTTTTGATTTCCCATTAAATTTTCAAAAGATTTAGTTTTTTTTGCTTTGATTTTATATTGGATACCTTGTGAAATTGCTTTTTCAAGAGTATCAAGTGAATCGTCTAACCGTGAAAGCATTGTAAGATTACAAGATTTGTCAAATAAAACATCGCCATTATTAGGATAATCCTCTAAAATGATATCACAACATTGAATTGATTCCTCAAAACTATTTAATGAAAATAAAATTCTTTCTTTGTGATATAGAACAATGTTGTATTTAGGATTATTTTTCAAAATAGTATTGCAATAAATTAATGCATCAGTAAATACGCCTTTTTTTCTTAAGGAAGATATTTTGTTTACTAAAACAGATAGATCATTCGGATCTAATTTTAATGCAATATCATAACATTGAATTGCACCGTCATAATTTTTTAATTTATTTAGTGCGTATCCCTTATTGTTAAGCGATGCAATATGATTTGAATCCTCACTTAAAATTTTATCATAATAAACAATTGCTTCTTGTAATTTTCCTTTTAAAAATAATCTGTTGGCTTCATCAAGAAGCGAATCAATTTTTGGATTACCAGTCATAATTGACTCTAAATTATGGTTTCATTAAGATTTTACCAAAGAGGCCTTTGCCAGTTAACATTTTAGTATGTGCTTCTGCAGCTTGCTCAAATGTATAAACAGAGTCAATAATTGACTTTATTTTTCCCTGTGACATCCAATATAGAGCCTGTTCTAATTCAGATCTAGTTCCCTGAGTTGAGCCCAAAATATTAATTCCTTTGAAAAAAATATGTCGTAAATCGGTTTTAGCATCATATCCAGTTGTTGCTCCGGTTGTAACAATTGTTGCACCATACTTTAACAAAGTTAATTCTTTATTCCAATGTGAACCACCAATATGCTCAAAAATTACATCTAGTCCTTGAACATCACCAAATGGTTTGATAATCTTTTTAGCGATCTCGCGAACTTCTTTATGCCAATCTTCTTTTCTATGATCGACTGCATAATCAGCACCTAGTTCTAATAATTGATTTAATTTGTCAGGACTAGCAGTTGCAATTACAGTACAACCAAATAATTTAGCTATCTGAATTCCATAATTTCCAACACCTGAACTGCCACCCATAACCAACACCAATTGTCCAGGTTGAATCTTTGCTCTACCAACTAACATATGCCACGATGTAAGTAAAGTCATAGAAGCTGCAGCTGCGGATTCATACGTTACATTATCAGGTATTTTTACAACATTTACTTCTGGCAAATGTGTAACTTCACAGTATCCACCCCAAAGTGGACCAGTTTCAAATCCCCAAATTTTTCTCTTTTTGCAATCATATTCTCTTCCACTTGTACATAATTTACAAACTCTACATGACATATTTCCATGAGATACGACTCTATCACCAATTTTGATATTTTTTACATCTTCACCTATTGCAATTACTTCTCCTGCAGCATCAGTACCAGAAATGTGAGGCAATGGTACAGCTAAAGGTTTTCCTCTCATCCCCCAAATATCATCATAATTCAAAGAGGCACATTTTACTTTGAAAACAACTTCGTTTGGTTTTGGAATAGGTTCAGGAATATCTTTAATTTTTAAAATTTTTGAAAAATCATCATCTGTAGTATAATTATCATATACTAGGGCTTTCATGATTATTGCAAACTTTTTCCGGTTATATGATTTGTCAAATTAGGCTCAAACCACAAACAATTATAATCATAACTCCAAAAAATACAACATGTCTGAAATTGCTGCACTTCCAGGAGACAAAATAGCATCTATTGAAGAATATGAAACAGGTTACAATACTTTTGATGACGGGGATATGGTACGTGCATCAACTGTAGGTAAGACAGAACTGGACAAAGAAGCTAGAGTTGCAAACATAAAACATCCAAAAATAATATCAATTCCTAAAGTGGGAGACATCATAATAGGAACAGTAGCTGCAGTAATGTCTTCTATGATCGCAGTATCAATTGATTACATTAATGGTAAACCAACGACTTCTAAAGTTGAATGTATTTGCTCAACTAGAAATCTTAGAAAAAAGAATGTTGCTTTGGTAAACGATATTGTTACACTAAAAATTTTGAATCATCTAAATGGTACAATTCATGCTTCAATTGAGGAACCACATTTAGGGGTATTATTTACAAAATGTAGAAAATGTGGTAAAAAAGTAGTCCAGATGCGCGATGCCATAAAATGTACAGAATGTTCTTGGATTGATGAAAGAAAACTTTCAACAAATTATGGTAATAGTGATTTCGTAAAGCTGAGAGAGTAAGAAATGACAAGTGTTTCGTTCCAAGGTGAACGAGGGGCATATAGTGAAGCAGCAGCTAAGGCATTTTTCAACACAGAGATTAATGTAGTACCCCTTCCAACCTTTGCAAAAGTTTTAGAAAATACAATACAAGACAAAACAGAGTATTCTATTTTACCAGTAGAAAATTCATTGGAAGGAAGTATTGGAGAAAGTTATGATTTACTGTATTCAACATCACTTAATGCCATTGGCGAAATCTATCATAGAATTGAACACTGCTTGATAGGAAGTGGTTCATTAGAAGAGATAGATACTGTTTACTCTCATCCACAAGCATTGGGACAGTGCAGGAATTTTATCGAAAAGCACAACATGAAGACAGTACCTTCGTATGATACTGCAGGAAGTGTAAAGATAATCAAAGAATTGAATAAAAAAAACATAGCCTGTATTGCAAGCAAAGATGCATCTAAAATTTACAATATGCCTGTAATATCAGAAAACATTGCAAATAATTTGAATAATTATACCAGATTTCTGATATTATCAAAAAACAATAAGGAAGAAACTGGAAAAGACAAGACATCAATAATTTTTTCAATAAAACATGAACCTGGATCTCTGCATAGAATTATAGAAAAATTTTACAATTATAATGTTAATTTAACAAAAATTGAATCACGGCCTACCAAAGCAAATACATGGGAATATAATTTCTACGTGGATTTTGAAGGACATGCAAAAAATCCAAAGATTACAGAGATGTTAGTAAAAATCAAAGATGAAACATTATTTATGAAAATACTTGGATCTTATCCTTCTGCAAAGTTAAACTAGAATCCTTTGGGCTTTCTTAAAGTAAAACCCATACTAAATCCAATAATTACCATTCCAGAAGTGATAACAATAATGTGGTATGTAAACAAAATAGGATCTGTTGTTATTTCTAACGTTGCTTCTACTTTTAATTCAGAAGAACCGGTATTTTGAAGATGTATTACAGTTACGCCATCTTCAAGATGGACCCAATCTAAAGTAACTTCTTTAGTATGAGATGTTTTTGGAATCTGAAGGCCTAAACCAGGACTAGCTAATGAAATATCAAATTTTTCACCTATAATTTTCATATGTTGTTTGGCATGATCACTTGCACGAATTTGGTATGAGGTAGTTTCGCCTACTCCAAACGTTTCATTAACCTCAATTGTTTTCAATCCAATATCAGAAATTAAAGAATAAATCCCAATTCCAATAATGGTACTTCCGACAATAATTCCAATGATAGTTCTTTTGGATAGCACAAATGAATGATTTGAAATGCAGTTTAAAAAATTACCGGAATGGAGAATCAATTTTTAGCATGCCACAAAAAGAAAGACATGGACAAATATCTTTCAGACATAACTAAATCATGCAAACTGCAACCCAGTGCAAAACCGTCATAGAGCCATACATGTCATCAATCCTAGTTAGAAGAGAGCCCAAACACGCTCTTCTAACTAGTGAAGTAAAAATTAATCCAGACTTGATGGGATTATCATGTCTAGTTATGGATGAAGAATATGATTATGCTTATCAAAATAAGAGGAGGTGTATTTGAAAAGAATGAAAACAATATTAGGAATATCCTTAATGGCTATCTTGGTAACTGGTTTAATTGCTCCAGCATTACAAGAGGCACATGCTTACCCAGTAAAAGCTGATAATTCTGAAAAATTAAAACCAAAATCGTTCGGTGTAAAAATAAAAGATAAGATACCAACAATGGATTCACAAAACATCAAACATAATATCTTTGATGGAATAAAAAAAGAAGAAGTTAAGGCATATAAGAAAATTTACGCAGAGGCATATGCAAAACAAGCTTTGAAAAAACTCTACAAATTAGGATAATATTTTTTGATCCTTTTTCATATTTATTTTTTTAATTTAGCATTAGATTTAAAAAAAATCAATTACATTAGAGATACGTCATGTGGTTGACTTTCAGCAAATCCAGCTCTAGACATTTTGATAAATTCTGCATTTGCTTGCATTTGTGGAATTGTGTGTGCACCACAGTAACTCAGACCAGAACGAACGCCACCAGTTAATTGTTTTAAAATATCTGTCACTGTTCCTTTGTATGGAACCATTGCTTCAACTCCTTCTGCAACATAATCATTAAGATCTTCATCAAGTGAAATTGAACCTGTTTCTTTTGATTTTCTCCCTAATGAAGCTCCAAGTGAAGCCATTCCGCGATATATCTTGAATCGTTTGCCATTTTTAGTCAATACAGTACCAGGAGATTCATCTGTACCTCCAAGCATACTTCCCACCATTACAGAAGATGCACCTGCAGCTAATGCTTTTGTAGCATCACCCGATGTTCTAGTGCCACCATCAGAAATAATTGGGATGCCATAATCTTTTCCAATCTTTGCACAATCCATTACTGCAGTTAATTGTGGCACTCCAGAACCAGTAATTACCCTAGTAATACAAATTGAGCCAGACCCTACACCGACCTTTACTGCATCTACTCCAGCCTTAATTAGATCCTCAGCACCTTGTGCAGTTGCAATATTTCCAGCAATTAATTCACATTTAGGAAATGCCTTTTTGATGTTACGAATTGTGCTTATTGCATTTTCACTATGACCATGTGCAATATCAACAACTAGTACATCTGCACCTGCCTCTAGTAGAGATTCTGATCTTTCCATAAAATCGCCTTTTACACCTACTGCAGCACCAACAAGAGGCCTTCCTTTCTTATCTTTTGATGCAGAAGGATAATCTTCAATATTTGTAATGTCTTTGCTTGTAATCAAACCTTTAATCGAACCATTTTCATCAATTATTGGTAATTTTTCAATTCTATGTTGATGTAAAATTTTCTTTGCTTCATCCAAGCTTACACCTAGTTTAGCAGTTACAACATCTTTGGTCATAACATCTTTGATAAGATGAGTAGTGTCGGTTTCAAACAAAAGATCCCTATCTGTAACTATTCCAACCAATTTGGAATTTGAGTCAATGACTAAAAGACCAGAAATTTCTTTTTCTTCAGCATAATTTATTGCGTCTTGAATAGTTTTATCGTGATTAATTACATATGGATTTTCAATCATTACGCTTCCTGAACGCTTTACTTTTAGAACTTCATTTGCTTGTTCTTTAATTGTCAAAAACCTATGAATGATTCCTATTCCTCCAGCTCTGGCCATAGCAACTGCCATAGCAGATTCAGTTACCGTATCCATATTTGCACTAACAAATGGAATATTAATTGAAATATTACGTGATAATTTTGTTTTTAAATCCGTTTGAGATCTGCTAGTGATGTCTGAATATTTGGGTACGAGAAGAACATCATCAAAAGTTAATCCTTCTTTGAATTCCAATGAAACCTTGTAAAGATGGTCTAAGATGGATTATAAGCCTTTGTGTCACCTAGACAGTTTTGATGCAATGGTAATGGCATCTTTTGTTTCTGCCACATTATGAGTACGAATAATATTAGCACCATTTAGAACAGAAATGGCTTCTGCTACAAGAGAACCATTTAATCGATCGAATGTGTTTTTCTTACCCAAAAGTTTTCCAATAAATGATTTGTTTGAAACTGAGATCAAAATTGGATACCCCATCTTAATAGATTTTAATTTTTGAATAATTGAGAGATCTCTCTCTATCCAATCAGATCTAATTTTTGTAAAAAAGGATCCACTACCAGATTTTCTAAAAAAACCGATAGCAGGATCTAAAACAATCTTACTTGACGGAATACCAGCAGTTTTTGCAAGTAGAATACTATCTTTTAAAAGATTTTTAGTTGATTGAGGATCTCCAGATACTGTTTTTGAATCAAAGGCACATAAAACAAGTGATGGAGAATAATTTTCGATCACATTAATCATTTGATCATCATACTTTAAACCAGAAATATCATTAATTATTTCAATTCCATATTCTAAAACAGACTTGGCAACATTAGCCCTACATGTATCAACCGATATTGGCAGATTAGATACATTTTGAATAACTTTAATTGCATCTAGAATTCTTTTGGTTTCTAATTTTTCAGATATTAATGTTGAAAGATATGGTGCAGTGGACATTCCTCCAACATCAATAAAATCTGCACCATCAATTTCCATCTGTTTTATTGTATTTGCAATCTGTTGTTTTGTTACTTTAATTGATTTTTTGTAAAATGACTCAGGACTAGTGTTTAAAATTGCCATTATTCGGACCGGATTCTTCCCTCCTATGCCTATATTTCCAAGCTTAGTCACATGATTTATCATAAACCATGTCAATTTGAGTCATATGGTGATTGCCGGGTGGAATGAAAAATATGCAACGATTCGAAAAGAATTCAAATATAGTAAAGAACAAGATAGAGAATCAGCAATAATTTTAGATTCAATTTTAAGGAAAAATATTTCTAATAAAAAAATTAGAGATGAAATATCCGGTAAAACTGTATTTGTAATAGGTGCTGGACCTTCATTGTCATTAGCCATACCAAAATTAAAAAAATTTAAAAAAGTTGTAAAAATTGTAGCCGATAGCGCAGTAAAGCCATTGATAGAGAATGGAATCAAACCACACATTGTTGTAACAGACTTGGATGGAGATGAATATTCTTTGAAAAAAATTGGTAAAACAGATTCAATTTTTGTGGTTCATGCACATGGTGATAACATTAGTAAATTACAACTTGCTGAAAATTTTAAAAATTGTATTGGAACAACACAAACAAGCCCATTTAAAAAAATACAAAATTTTGGTGGCTTTACTGATGGAGATAGGAGTGTTTTTCTTGCAAATCATTTTGAAGCAAAGAAAATTATATTATTTGGAATGGATTTTGGAAATAAAATTGGAAAATATTCTCAAACAAAAGCATCAGAAAGACAAATCAAATTAAAGAAATTAAGAAGAGCTAGATTGCTTTTGGAATGGCTATCAGAAAATTCAAGATCGCAGTTATTTACAACATCAAGCCAAATTAATGGATTTCAAAAAATATCATATGATGAACTTGATATTATAATTACCTAGAATGCATTTAATACCCATATACATATCAAAGAAATTATGAAGTTTTCAGATGAACAAATACAAGACATTATTGCCATGAGAGACAACATCGTCAAACAAATGGATAAGCATCAGAATGCTATTGAAACATTACAGAAAAATTTGGCAATTTTAGATTCAATATTAAAAGAATCTAGTTTTACGAAAGCTTCTGCCATTAAACAAACAAAACCATCTGAATCATCAAAAAATACCCATATTGAGCCTACTGAAAAATTAGAAAAAAATACAATTCCAATAACTAGTGGAAGTGATGGTAAGATTATTGCAAATGCTTACATCACTCCTGATCAAGTTTCAATAATTTTAGCAGAAAATATGGAAATAAATGCAGATACTCCACCTTTCAAATCATTTTTTATCGATAGAATCATTGGAGAAATGAAACGAAAAGATTCTGTTGAAGCAGAAAACGGTAAAATTCAGAAAGAATCAGTTATTGATTATATTATTAACAAAAATGGTTCAGATATACGAGAAATAATCATTAAAAATTATAGACAAAAAGAAAGAGTAAATGAAATAATTAACACTGCAGGATGGTCACTTACACGAATGCTTGAAAAAATCAAAAAGTGATTTTATGGATAAGATAATAGTTTTAGATTTTGGATCTCAATATAGTCATTTGATTTGCAGAAGAATAAGAGAATTTTCAGTGTATGCAGAGCTAGTCCCCTTTGATATCAGTCTTGAAGAATTACAAAAGCACAATCCTAAAGGAATAATTTTTTCTGGGGGTCCATCAAGTGTCTATAACTCTGATGCTCCAGTTCCTGAAAATAAAATTTTTGACATGAATCTTCCATTACTAGGAATATGTTATGGACATCAATTAATTGTAAATAAGTTTGGAGGAAAGGTAAAAAGGGCTAACAAAGAATACGGTTCATCATTATTAACAATTGATAACGATAAAAATCTGTTAAACGGAATTGGAGGTTCAGTCAGAGCATGGATGAGTCATGGCGATGAGGCAGAGCAAATACCACCAGGATTCAAAGTAATAGGACATACCAAAAGTGCAAAGGCTGCGGCAATTGCTTCAGATGAAAGATCAATCTATGGAATTCAATTTCATCCAGAGGTGGTTCACACAGAACAAGGAACTGAAATTCTCAAAAATTTTGTTTTGAAAGTTTGCGGAGCGAAACAAGATTGGACAATGGAGGGATTCATAGATTCTGCTGTGAATAAAATTTCAAAAATCGAAGGAGATGTTTTATGCGGTGTTAGTGGTGGAATAGATTCTACAGTAGCTGCTTTACTTATTCACAAGGCAATAGGCAATAGACTAAAATGTGTTTTTGTAAATAATGGTCTATTACGATTAAACGAAGAGATAGAAATCAAAGAGATGTTTGAAAAAAATTTTAATGTAAATTTTACAATGGTTGATGCTGTTCAAGATTTTTTAAGTAAATTAAAAGGCATTGAAGACCCTGAGAGAAAAAGGAAGATCATAGGTGAAGAATTTATCAATGTTTTTACAGATTTTGCAAAAAATAAAGGGCCTTTCAAATGGCTTGCACAAGGGACGTTATATCCAGATGTAATAGAGAGTGGAGTTTCAAAAGGTCCTGCTGCAGTGATAAAATCTCATCATAATGTTGGAGGGCTGCCAGATTGGCTTGATTTGGAAATTTTAGAACCATTACGTGAGTTATACAAAGACGAAGTTAGAAAAATTGCTAAAATTTTAGGCGTTCCAGAAAAACTTTTCATGCGACATCCATTTCCAGGACCTGGGCTTGCTGTAAGAATTATCGGTGAAGTTACTCCAAAAAAGCTGCAAATATCAAAAGTAGCAAGTAAAATTGTTGAAGATGAATTGATAGCATCTGGATTTTATGGCAAAGTTTGGCAAGCATATGCAGCGGTAGGTGACGATAAAGCAGTAGGGGTAGTTGGTGATGAGAGAAAATATGGAAACATCGTAATGATTAGAGTAGTAGACTCTATTGATGCAATGACAGCTGATTGGACAAGATTACCACATGAATTACTAGAAAAAATCAGCAATAGAATCACAAATGAGGTAGAAGATGTAACATGGGTAACATATGCTATTTCAAGTAAACCTCCTGCAACAATTGAGCCACAATAAAATACCACATGCTTTCAACCAACTCAAGATTATTCTCAAGTTTGATGTTCAAAAGACCTTTTTAATATAAAATAATTATAATTAATTCATGATAGTAATTCCAAGTGAAATTAAAGAGTTTATTGAGTTACAAGGAATTTTTGCAGTAGGAACTACTGGAGTAAATAATATACCAAATATTTCTCCAAGAATTTTTTTTAGGGTTGATGAAAATGTTATCTATTGGTTAGATTTTTTTAAACATAAATCTTACAAGAATATACAAGTAAATCCATGGGTCACTATCTCTGTTTTTAATAAAGAAGATTTGAAAGGATTTCAATTTAGAGGGATTGTAAATTTTATAACAGATGAGCCAGCAAAATCAGAAATCAAAGAATCAATTATCAAGAAAATATTAGAAAAAAATTCATCAGAGAAAATAAAAAAATTGAGTGAAAAAATAGAAGTTCAAGTCATACGGTTTGAGCCAAAAGTATGTTACTCATTAAATCCAGATGAATTTAGTGATATGTGCATAGGTTCGGATGTAGATTCAACTCAATTGTTTCAAAAGTAATCCATTAATAATCAAATTTTTTTAGAGTGGTATGAGTTTTCATGTATTTGATACATATGTCAAATCTAAAGATGGGCACACTATGCATTTTGATGTAATAACTGACAAAAATAATATAGAAAACGCAATCATGTTTGCAAAAGAATGGCTACATAGCATTGGAGAAAAAGATGCGGTTGTTACAACAAAAGAGTGTAGATTTTGCCACACACAATCAGTATCTGAAGAAATAGAAATTGAGATAATGACAAATGGCTATTTTATTGCAAAAATGGAAGGTTGCCCCAAATAAAATATGAAAAATTATGCATGCAATTTGGTTTACATTTTCGAAAAACGATAGAGAGTCTCTAAAAAATATAATTGATGAACTATCAGAAAAATATCAGGCTCCAAAATTTGAACCACACATTACAGTTTATGGATTAACTGATATAGAAATTGATAAAATTGATAAAATTGCGAAAGAAGTTATTTTAAATCAAAATTCATTTTTTGTTAAAAAATCAGAAATTTTGCAGACTGAGGAAATATGGAAGACAGTATTCATTGAATTAAAATCAAATGAGCAGATGGAATTAATTCATAAAAATTTTAAAAAATATTGTGATAATGTATCAAAATATGAGTTCAAACCACACATAAGTCTAATTTATAAAATATTATCAATTGAAGAAAAAATAAAAATAATAAATAAATTGGATATTAAAAATGAATTTCAAGTAAACAAACTAGCAATACAAAAATTTTCTCCAGATATAAAAAAATGGAAAATTGTAAAAGAATACAATTTAAAAAATAATCAAATGTAAGAATTGATTATAAAATTTTATAATAATGCTGCACCAAAAACTCCAGCAGAATCACCCAACTTGTTTTGTAAAATGGGCGTATCAACTAAATCTGAAAAAACTTTCTGATATACTGATTCTTTTCCTTCAGTGTATAAAAAATCAATATTAGACAAGCCTCCTCCTAAGACAATTACATCAGGATCCAAAATATCAATAACATTGGCCAATCCAAATCCAAAATTTTCCAAAAACTCATCTTTCCATCGTTTAGAATTATTGATATTTTGTAAAATTTCAGGTATGTTTTGTGATTTTCCAGTAAGTTCTTTCCATCGTTTTTCTAACGCTGGACCACTAATGTATGTCTCAACACAACCTTTTTTTCCACAATAACAATTATTTCCATTTTGATGTAATGTATGATGTCCCCATTCTCCTGCAATATTTGTCCTACCTTGGTGAATCTTTCCATTGATAACTATTCCTCCACCTACACCAGTCCCCATAATAATACCAAAAACTACGTCAAATTCTTTTGCAACACCTAATGTAGATTCAGCCATTGCAAAACAATTTGCATCGTTTTCCATAGATATTTTTTGACCTAATTTTTTTTCTAAATCCTCTTTGAGTGATTTCCCAATAAGACATTGAGTATTACTGTTTTTTATTAAACCGGTTTTTTTTGAAATTGCACCAGGGGAACATAATCCTATAGAATAATTTTTCACATTTGTTAAAAGTTCCGAACTCAATGAAGTGATTGTTTCTAGAATTTGAGAATAATCATTTCTTGGGGTTGGAACTCGTTTTCTTTGAATAATGTTTAGATTTTCATCTAGTAGAATTGCCTCTGTTTTGGAACCACCAAGATCTATTCCTAGTTTGTACAACAATAATTCAACACAGTTGGGATTGCTTAAGTTTTAGCTAAATTTGTTAATTTGGTTTATCGTGCACCAGAAACAGAAATAACATCATCAATTCTGAGAATCATACATGCTGCTTCTGTTGCAGATTTAATTATTTGTTCTTTTACTGCAAGTGGCTCTACAACATCTATAGAGAGCATATCAGCGATTTTTGTATTTCTCGCATCAATTCCAGTCCATTTACGACCTTGATTTTGTTTTGCTCTTAATGTAGCCATTGTATCAATAGGATCCATTCCAGCATTTTCTGCTATTGTAAGAGGAATAATTTCAAGGGCTTCAGCATATTTTTTGATTGCAAGTTGTTCTCTACCATCAAAACTATCGGCCCATTCTTTAAGTTGAGATGCCGCATATGATTCTGGGGCTCCACCACCTGCAACAATTTCTGGTTTTTCAATTACATCTTTTACTACCATTAAGGAGTCATGTATGGAACGATCAACTTCATCAATAACTCTTTGTGAACCACCCCGAATAAGCAAAGTAACAGATTGTGGATTTTTACAACCTTCAACAAATACCCATTTATCAGATTCGACTTTCTTTTGATGAGCAATATCTGCAGTACCAAGATCTTTTTCAGTAAGATCATCGAGGTTAGAAATAACACGTCCACCGGTTGCTTTACCAAGTTTTATCATATCACTTTCTTTAACACGTCTAACTGCCATGATGCCATATTTTGCTAAATAGTGTTGTGCAATATCATCAATGCCTTTCTGACAAATTAATACATTAACGCCAACATTGTGAAGTTTGTCAACCATTGTTTTGAGCATTCTATTTTCTTCTTCCAAAAACATTTGCATTTGTGTTGGATCGGTGATTCTAATTTCTGAACTCATCTCAGTCTTTTCAATTTCTAAGGCAGAATTCAACAATGCAATCTTTGCTTTCTCAACTTTGGTTGGCATTCCACTATGAACTACTTCTTTGTCTAAAACAATGCCTTTGATAATTTGAGTATCTGTAATAGAACCACCAGCTTTCTTTTCAACTTTAATATTTTCAAGATCAACTGAATATGTCTCTGCCTTCTTTGTTGCAACTTTTAAGATTGCATCGACTACAATTTTAGAGAGAACATCACTATCTTCTGAGATTAATTTAGACTGCATACTGGTTGTTGCAATTTTGAGAAGTGTTTCTCTATCATCAGGTAGGATTTTTTTTGCCATTTGAGAATAGATCTCCAATGTCTTTTCTGCTGCTGCTTGATAACCTTCAATGATTACAGAAGGATGAATCTCTTTTTTGAGAAGTTCTTCTGCTTTAGCTAACAGAGCTCCCCCGAAAACTACAGAGGATGTGGTTCCATCTCCTACTTCATTATCTACTGTTTTTGAAATTTCTACCATCATTTTGGCAGCCGGATGTTGAACATCAATTTCTTTTAAGATGGTTGCACCATCATTAGTAATAGTTACATCGCCTAAAGAATCAACTAGCATCTTATCTAAGCCTCGTGGTCCTAAGCTACTTCTAACTAATTCAGCAACTAGTTTAGCAGCAGCAATATTGTTGTGTTGAGCGTCCTTACCTTTTTGTTGTAACGCACTCTCTTTTAGAACTAAAACTGGTCCATTTGGAGTTTGTTGAATTGATGCCATTTAGATAAACTACAATCCTCGTGATCCCCCTTTTTAACATTACTTAGCAGATTGGGTTAATGTAAGATCGTTTCTTTACATCAACAATACCTCCAGAAAGTATACGAATGGAGGGAAGAGCAAGAAATGGTAAGAAAAGTGGGATCAAATGTGGTCTTGAAAACTTACATCCAGAATCTATTATAGAATTATTTATTTGCTGAAAATTAGTTAAAACTTTTTCAAACGATTCAGTAGAAATAATTCCTGCCAATTGTAATGGTAATGATGCAACAACTTTTCCAGATTTTACTACGACAAGTCCTCCTTGATTTTTGATAAGAATATTTGCTGCTATAGACATATCAGAATCATTAGAACCAATTACAATCATGTCATTTTCATGAAAACTCCAAGTAGATGCAAATGCACCTATATCTGCTCCAAAATTTTCAAGAAATCCTATAACATGTTTGTTAGTTCCATGAATTCTATCAAAAGAAGCTACTTTCCAGACATCCTTATCCAAAGAGGTTAAAATATTTCCATTTTCAGTAAATAATTCAACAGAACCAGGTTTTGTTATAATTTCAGTTTGCATAAAAATAGTATTTGCGATAACGCTTTTCTTTTTTGACTTGATAACAAAATCTTTGGGAGAGAGTTTTTTTAATTTGATAGTTTTTTTAATCCATGGAGGAATTATTTTTTTCTTTACCGAAGTAACAATACTGCCATTAGATACAACTAATTTTCCACCTACAAAGACTTTGTTAGGCTTGACAGATTTTAAATCATCAAAAATTAAGATATCGGCAAGCTTTCCTGGAACAATACCACCTAGGTCTTTATTCATGTTGTAATAATCAAAGCAGTTTTTTGAAGCCATTGAAATAGCATCAATGGGGTTTAGGCCAAGTTTGATGGATTCCCTTACACAATGATCAATATGGCCATACTGTACCAAGTCTGTAGGATCAAGTCCATCAGAACAAAACATCAGCCTATCCAGATTAATTCCATGAGACAAAACATGTGGAATAATTTCTTTTAAGTCACGTCTAATTGATCCTTCCCTAATCATAATCCACATTCCTAGACGTAATCTTTCTAAAACCTGATCAAAATTGATAGGTTCATGACAAGATAGAATTCCAGATGCAACGTATGCATTAAGTTTTTTGTCACTTGCACCAGCAGTATGTCCATTAATGATACAATCACCTTCCAACATAGCACTCAAAGATTTCATTGTTTTAGAATCTCGTAAAGTTACTTTGGTCCATGAAAAAACTTCTCCTAGTCCTAAAACATGAGGATGCTTGACTGCTAATTTTTCTTGTGGTAACGATAAAGTTTTGCTATTACTAAATTTTCTATCTACTGGTAGACCTCCTGGAACAACTTGAAATATTCTAATTGGTAAATTTTCGCCAAGTTTTAGGAATTCTTGAAATCCTTTGTATCCAGACACACTAACGATGTCTATTGGATCTGAGAAAAGAGATGTTACACCACATAATAATGATTTTTTTGCAAGTTCAGATGGTAAAACAAATTGATCTATGTGTAAGTGCGGATCAGCAAAACCTGGGCCTACGTATTTTTCTTCAATATCAATAATAGTTGTTTTTGATCCAACTGCATGTCCAGCATTTGGTCCAACATATGCTATACGATCATCTATTATTGCGATCTGTATTTTTGGAATAATTTCTCTAGTATAAACAGACACCAATGAACAATTTTTTAACACAAGATCTGCTTTTTTGTCGCCCATAGCTACTGAATTTAATGAAGAAATCGAATTTGCTAGGCTCGAAGTCACAGATTTTCTTAGATTATGCACCTATTATAGATTCAATGCTTAAATTACCGTTGAGGCGGTTTTTTTCATATGAACATACCCAAGGTTATGCGAAAGTATTGTGCAAAATGTAAAACACATACTGAACAAAAGGTCTCCATATACAAAGCTGGAAAAAGGAGAGGTTCAGCAAGAGGAGAACGTAGACACGCTGAGCGTAAACAAGGGTATGGTGGACAAAAATTCCCAAAACTTGCAAAACCTGCAAAAACTACAAAGAAAGTGACTCCTATAATGACATGTACAGTTTGCAAAAAGAAATATAATAAAATAGGTATTAGAATTAGAAAATTTGAGTTGATGGCAGCATGAAAAAAGATCACGTTGAAATTCCAAAACCATCAAGTAAATTCCAGAAAGTTAATTGTAATGAATGCGGTGAATTACAAGTCGTATATTCTCATGCGTCACAAGTTGTCGTATGCAATTCTTGTGGTAATAATATTGCAGAACCAACAGGTTCTAAAGCAAAAATTAATGGTAAGATCTCAGGCAGTGCCGAGTAGATCATAGTCTTGTTTTGTATTTAGATTAAAAGCAATTCTTTTGTCATCAATTATTATAAATTTTTCAGATATATTCTCCATAGTTAAAATTTTTTTTGCATTTACTAATGAAATTCCAGAATAACAACATTGCTGATTCTCAAACTCAAACCAATAATCAGATGAAAGATGTAAAGAATCAAGAAATTTTTTTGTAATAATGATTGCAGTCCAAACATTTTCTAAATTACATTGAGTTGTGATTTTTTTAATAATATCACCATCTAAAAATGGTAAATCAGCTGATGTAATCAAAACAAAATCATTTAATGATTTAAGAACTAAATTAAGATCATTTACATAACCATCTCCAGGAGTATCAAAAAGTTCAATATTGTTTTCTTCTAAAAATTTCTTTGTTTGTGGGGAATTCAAGCTAGTTATTGCCAGTATTTTTGAAAAGCAGTTAGAATCTCTTAAAGCATCAAGGACATGAAGTATCATTGGTTTTTTATATTTTAGAAGGAGTTTTTCTCCACTTAAGCTCATTCTACTTCCTTTGCCACCTGCCATCACAATACCGATCATATTGAAACAAATACCAAAAGGGATGCTAGTCGTGTCAATTCATTTGTAGCTCCAAAAACATCTCCAGTGATTCCTCCAAAGCTACGAGTACTCAAAATAACTAGGAACATAGTTAAAGTCACGCCTATTCCAAATACAAGTAAACCCGTATGGCCACCAAGCAAAATTATAGGGATTAAAGTAATAATAGCAGATACTAATAATTTATTTTTATTTTTCATCATCTCTATAAAAGGAGAATTGGAACCTAGAGAGGCAGATTTTCCAATACTTGCCATTAAAACCATTGAAAATTTTGCAATGATTTCACTTAGTAAAATTGCTAAAAATAATTGGTATCCAGTAGATAATGATATCACGATTAACAATCCCACAATATGCAAAACTATTGTCACCATTCCTGCAGAGCCAGTAGAGAGATCTTTCATTGCTGCAAGTTTTTGTTCTTTTGTACCTTTTACCATTAAACCGTCAGCAAAATCTGCTAAACCGTCAGTATGATGTATGCCTGTAAGTATTGCAAATGAAGTAACAACTAGTAAACTTACTATCAATGGATCTAAAAATAATGAAAGCCCAAATCCTATTGATCCAACAATTAAACCAATTGCAATTCCTACAACTGGAAAAATATACATGTATTTTGCAATTGTTTCGAGATTTGAATTGCCAATTGGAATGATAGTTAGAAATGAAAAAACAGAACCAATTTCTTTAAGCATGAATCCACCAACCTAAATATGATAAAAGTAAAAGTAATGGAATTACAACCATTACACAAAACAATATCGATGTAACTTTCATTATTAAAATTGCTGATCTGACATGTTCTCTAGTAAATGAAATACTTCCATCACCTAATGAATAATGATCTAATTTTTCAAATTTTGTTCCCAATGCTCCTGCAATAGCTGCCATTGGATAACCAGCATTTGGACTTTCAGTTTTCTTTCCATCACGAATCATTATTTCAAAAGATTTTTTCCAGTTATTTCCTAAAATCATCGCACTAATTACCATGATAAATCCAGTAAGTCTTGATGGAATGTAATTCAAAATTGTATCACATTTTGCTCCAAACCACCCAATATTTTTGAAGATATCTGTCTTGTACCCAATCATAGAATCAGCGGTATTAACTACCCGATAAGCAAAGGCACCAGGCAAACCAAAAAATGCAAAATAGAAAAGAGGTCCAGTTATACCATCAACCGTATTTTCACTAATACTTTCTAGTATGCCTGAATATACGTGATTTTTATCAAGATTCTTAGTATTTCGCTTTACAATCATTGATAAATTATCTCTAGCAGAAGAAATATTATCTTGCTCTAGTGCAGTAACAACTGCTATTGCATGTTTTTCCATTCCTTTTATTGCAATAGTTGATTTTAGCAATACGCCACCTACAATTATTGAAATAATTATGTAGATGTGATCTATAGAAATTAAGTTGATTCCAATTTCCAAAAAAATAATTAATGAAATTAATATTCCAATAGAAATTAAAATAATGAAAATACCACCGAGTTTTTCTAAATTTTCTGATGAATTTTTTGCGTGAGGGGTTAATTTTGCAATTAATGATCCAATCCAAGCAGTAGGGTGAAATTTATTTCTTGGATCTCCCACTGTGAAATCTAATATGAGTGCAAAAAATACAATAAGAATTGATTCAGTTAGCAACTGATCATCCTCTCAATTTCAGTAATATTCAAATTTGATTTTGTTAATTTACTAAGTTTATCAATTTCATTTTCTATTTTAACAAGATTTTTCTTATTCCAAGTCATATTCTTGGCATTAACATTCAAAGAATCTTCCTCAGGTAAATCTAAGTTAATCATAGGTATAGTCCCTATTACAGGACAATTTGTCATTTCTTTAATTTTTTTGAAACCTGGTTTTAGTATATTGATATCACCTCGAAATTTATTAAATACAAAACCTTTGACTAACTTTTGATATTTTTTCTCTAAAAGAGCCATAGTGCCTACAATACTAGCAAATGAACCACCTCTATCAATATCTGAAATCAATAATACTGAAGAATTTGATATTTCTGCCATTTTCATATTTGCAATATCAAATTTTTGTAAATTAACTTCAGCAGGAGAACCAGCTCCTTCCAAAATAATCAAATCATAATTTTTTTGAAGATGTTTTAATGATTTGGTAGCAATCATTAGTCCTTTAGTTGTTACAAATTTTTTATAATATTCTGAAGCATGCATTTTTTTAAACCGTTTTCCATTGAGGTATACATCACTATAGTAATTTCCTAGAGGTTTCAACAAAATTGGGTTTAGATCAGGTGTAATCTCACATCTAGCTGCTATTGCTTGGATTGCTTGAGCTCGAGATATTTCAAAATTATTTGTTTTATATGCGTAATTGGACATATTTTGAGACTTGAATGGGGCTACTGAAAATCCCTTATCTGAAAAAATTCTACATAGAGATGTAACAAGTGTAGTTTTTCCAGAACCAGATGATGTACCTTGTATCATTAATGTTTTCATAATCTCTCCAAAGCATTGATTAATTTTTGATTTTCTTGTCTTGTCTTTACAGCAATTCGGATGTAATTATTATTTAATCCCCGAATTGTTCTACAATCACGAACTAAAATTTTTTTTTCAAGTAGTTTTTTTTGTAACGTATTTGACTTTATTTTTGTTTTTATTAAAATAAAATTTGTAGAGGTATCAATACATTGAAAATTTTTTAGTTTAGAAATACTATTTATGAGATACAAAGATTCTTTTTTGATTAGTTTTTTAACTTTATTTAAATAAGAAATATCCGAAAGAGCGGCAGATGCTGCTTGTTGTGCTAATCCAGAAATATTCCAAGGAATGTTGATTTTATTTAAAACCAAAGCCATTTGTTTAGAACCTATTCCATAACCAATTCGTATTCCAGCTAATGCAAATGATTTTGTCAAAGATCTTAAAATAAACAAATTGTTATATTTTCTAATGAGATGAATTACGGATTCATCACAATCTGGGACTAATTCAATAAAACATTCATCTACAAAAACTAAAGTTTTCTGTTTATTTGCTAATATGATTATTTTTTGTAATATTTTTTTTGATAGTAGATTCCCAGTTGGATTGTTTGGATTACAAATAAAGATACATCCATTATTTGGAATTTTAGAAATAAATTTGTCAATATTTTTTCCTAGATCCATTGTTTTAAAAAACGTAATTTTTGCCCCACATAGTTTTGCTGCAGATTCATATTCACCAAATGTTGGAATTGGAATCAAAACAGGTGTTTGATTAGATATAAAAGCTCTACAGAAATTATAAATGATTTCTGTAGCACCATTTCCTACAACAATTTGTGATGATGGTATTTTGATATAACGTTCTAGATTTTTTCTAAGTTGATTAGAATTGGAGTCAGGATAGATTTGTATTGAATCAATATGATTTTTTATTGTTTTACGAACAATAGAAGGAATTCCAAGGGGGCTGATATTTGAGCTAAAATCCACAATATCAGAATTAGGATTATTTATTGAAAATGGGCCACCATGTTGAATTCGTTTATGTTCAGAGATGTAGGGATTAAGCCTCATATTTTGAAATATTCTGTGCTAATATAGTATGTTTTGGTTAAATTCAGAAAACGATTATTAATTGTATGAATAGATTTTTAGATCATGGATAAGAAAAGAGTTGCAATTGTAGGAGTTACAGGATCAGTAGGTCAAGAATTTGTATTATCATTAAATAATCATCCTTGGTTTCAAGTTACACAAATAGCAGCATCTGAGCGATCTGCTGGAAAAAAATATCTTGAAGCAATTAGAGATCCCAATAGTGGAATAATTTCATGGGAAGTAGACGGACAAATTCCTGAATACATAAAAGAAATGACTGTGAAAAATATTAGCGAGTTAGATTTAACTCAATTAGACTTGGTATTTTCAGCAGTTGAATCAAAGGCAGCTAGAGATATTGAAACTCAGATAGCAGCAGAATTACCAGTTATTTCAACTAGTTCAGCTTATCGTTATGAAGAGGATGTACCAATTCTAATTCCTGGAATTAATGATGAACAATCAGAATTATTAGAAATACAAAAAAAGAATAGAAATTGGAAGGGTTGGGTTGCACCTCTCCCAAATTGTACCACTACAGGTTTAGCAATTACTTTAAAACCACTTTATGAAAAAT
Source organism: Nitrosarchaeum sp. (assembly GCF_025699065.1). Classification (NCBI taxonomy): domain Archaea; kingdom Thermoproteati; phylum Nitrososphaerota; class Nitrososphaeria; order Nitrosopumilales; family Nitrosopumilaceae; genus Nitrosarchaeum; species Nitrosarchaeum sp. Next base: position 107,975 of record NZ_JAILWF010000007.1, read on the forward strand.
ATGGTGCAAAAAAAGTGATGATGACCTCAATGCAAGCAATATCTGGTGCAGGTCGTGCTCCGGGTGTATCTGCAATGAACATCACAGATAACATTATACCATTCATTGCAAAAGAAGAAGAAAAAGTAAGAATTGAAACTAGAAAAATCCTAGGTAAATTGATAAACGGAAAAATTCAAGATGCTAACATTAAAGTCAGTTGTACGTGTACTAGAGTTCCAGTAATTGATGGTCATACAGAATCAGTGTTTGTGGAAACTGAAAAGGAGATTAACTCACAAAGTGCCAAACAAGTTTACGATGATGCTAATAATGAGAGTACTGTAGTAGGACTTCCTTCATCTCCTGAAAAGTATTATGCATTTCATGAAGATCCAACACGACCTCAACCAAGAATGGAACGCAGTGTGGGTGATGGTATGACTACAACAATTGGAAGAGTTGAAAAAGAAGAATTATTTGATCATGGGTTAAAGTATGTATTATTCTCACATAATAAAAAAATGGGTTCCGCAAAAGGAGCTGTTTTATTAGCAGAGATGCTTTACAAAAAAGGTAAAATTTAGAGTATTTTTTGAAATTTTTACAATAATAACTTTATAAGAACCAGAAATCTAGATCGTTTCGAGAGTTTTAAATGGTAAAAGTTGATGATTTAGATTTGCAAATTTTATCCGAGTTGTCTAATGATGCTTCAATTTCAATTCCAAGATTATCAAAAAAAATCAATGTTAATTCATCGGTAGTATACTCTAGAATTAAACGGTTGATAAAACGTAAATTAATTGAGCGTTTCACAATTGTCGTAAATGACACAGAACTTGGCTATAATGTGAAGGCATTAACTGGGATAAATATGGATACCAAAAAACGAGATCACATAATTGAAGAATTGTTTAAAATAGAAGGAGTTAGAGAAGTTGCCGAAGTTACAGGAAGATTTGATATTCTGGTAACTATGTATGCAAAATCATTAGATCAAATGCATAAGATGGTATCAGAAAAAATTGGACGTATTGAAGGAATACAGTCATCAGAATCATTTATAGAAATGAAGTCACGTTCAAAAGCAATGCCATATAAGTCATCAAAGGATAGCGACTAACATTGCAAAAGCAAAAATCTGAATCTCGTGTTGCAGTATATTATGAATTAACTAAACCAAAAATTTGGTATCTGTTAGTTTTTACAGCATTTGGAGCTACTTTAACAGCATCCAATATTTACGGAATTGAAATTTCTTTACCTACATGGGCATTGATGTTATTTTCTGTTGCTGCTGGATCTGCTGCAGCCAATACGCTAACTAACTATCATGATAGGGATATAGATGCAATTATGGAGAGAACAAAAAATAGACCTCTTCCTTCAAAAAGAATTCATCCAGCAGAGAAAGCAAGAAATTTTGGACTTGCATTAGCTGGAATCTCGCTTGTATTAGCATTCGGAATTTCATTTACAACAACTCTAGAACAAGGAATTTGGGCAACAGCCTTTATTGCATTTGGTTTGTTAAACAATATTCTTGTGTATTCATACATGTTAAAACGAAACTCTAGAACAAATATTATTTTAGGAGGTTTATGCGGTGGCTCTCCACCAATGATTGGTTGGGTAGCAGTAACTATGACAGATTTATGGACAATGGGGTTAGCAATGGCAGGCCTTGTATTTATTTGGATTCCAATGCATATTTGGGCTTTGACTTTACATTTCAAAGAAGATTACAATAAAGTTAATGTTCCAATGTTGACTGCTGTACAATCTGAAAAAACATCAGCGAGAGCAATAGCAGGATCAACTTTTGTTATGGTACTTTTTTCAATTGCACCATTCTTTTTAACAACAGAAAATGGAGAACCAATGGTAGGTCCAGTTTATCTTTGGACTGCCATAGCTTCAGGCGCTTTAATGATAATATTATCAGCATGGGTAATTGCAAAACCAATGGAAAAAGCATCATGGACTTTGTTTAAGTTTTCTAGTCCATATCTGGCAGTTTTGTTTATTGCACTAATGGTAGATTCAGCATTATAAAATACTGTTATTGATATCTAAACTATTTAGCTCTTTTGTAATTTCAGAATGAGATTCAACAAGTAATTCAATTTCATGTTGTAATTTAGATGAATTCCAGTTAGATTTAATCAACGTAGTTAATTTTGTAACAATACTCCATTGAAGATTATTTTGTTGATCAATTAACTCAAGAAATCTTTTCCCTTTCTCATCTTCGGACATAATTTTTTGATATCATACAATCATAAAAAGTTAACATGAATATCTTGATATTAAATGAACACAATTCATTTTTTAAAAATAAATTTACAATTATGCTTCAATGATAATTATATAATTTTATTAGTGAATATGAGCAATGGAGGATATTGAAATGCAGCATAACAGAATGTAAGAGTAAAGCTGAACAATCAATCAGAATAGGATTAAGAGAAACCAGAAACTTGTGTAAATATCACTATAATTTATTCAAAAATAGGGACGAAAAACACTCACCAAACTTTAGCAAGGCATCAGAATTTAAAGAAAAAACAAACTAGGTATAATTTCCACGTTATAAAATAATTGAAAACTTTAACATCTACTATTTTTAATATATTTTATGGCTACAAACAAAAAAACTAAATCAAAAAATAAACCAGTAAAAAAAGCAACTTCTAAACCAATTAAACAAACAAAAACTAAATCAAATAAACCAGAATTTGAAAAAGCCTGGAAAGAATACAATTCAGCATTAAGTGTATGGAAAGAATCACTTGCCCAATGGCAAAAAGCTACAAACGATACATTGATGACATATCATGATGCCTGCCAAAGAGCATTAGAGTCAGATACAGAATTATTAAAAAAAGTTAGTTCTAGTTGGGAAAATACTTGGCAAGAAATTGGTCCAGAATACATTAAGCAACAAACCAAAATGATTGAAAATATTTTTAAAGAAACAAATATTGAGTCAATTAAAAAATTCAATGAGCAATGGGAAAAATTTCTAAAAACATCTGGAGATGACTCAATTAAAGCGTATCAAGAAGCCATAAAACAATTCAATCAAGCTTGGCAAAATACCCATACATAATTTTAAAATTTTTTAATTCAAATTAATTATTTTTTTATTATTTCATTAATGTAATTTCATTTGAAAAATAAATGATATCTAGCACATCATTTAGATTAAATGGTTTTACAAGAAATGCAAGTACTCCTAGCTTAGTGCATTCATTAAAAATATCCTGATCATCATTTCCAGTAATTACAATAATTTTTGAAGAATGATCTTGAGATCGAATTTTTTTTAGAACACTTAACCCATCAAGGTTAGGCATTACTAGATCTAAGAAAATAAGTTCAGGTTTACTAGAATAATATTTTTCAATTGCTTCAATACCATCGCTGGCTTCAGATACAACAGTGTGATTATGAGCTAAAAGAAAATCTTTAAGAAGTGAACGTGATTCCTCAGAATCATCAACTATCATGACTCTAGTCATACATTATAGATAGTATTGATGAATTTAGGGGCATGAGTGTATGAGATAATGACTTACACATATGATAGCCACAAAAAATAGGATTATAATTGGTCTAATTGAATTTGAGTGTAAATGGAGATTTCAATAGAACCTTGGAAAAAATTGGTAATTCATGAGGTTATTGAATATAAATTTGATGACTGGGTAAAGCAAATAGCATTTAGTACCAGATCATCAGGAGGAGCAATACCAACAATGCAGTGGACAAATGGAATTGTTTTTTCTCCTGCTAATTTTCCAACAACAAATGTTACAGTTGAAGAACAATTAAAGGGAATACTTCATTGGTCATCAGTATCTTTTGCAATTAAAGAAAAATTTGAAAAACAGATAGTGATTGAAAACGCAACAATTAATCTTGTTGATGTTAGTGTAAATGAAATCTTTAAAGAACTTGCGCTAAATCTTAAAAAACAATCAAAATTTGCAGTTAATTCCGGCAAGATATAATGGATATAGAAAAAGAAATCAAAGAGTTAGAATCCGTTCTAAAAAAGATTAAACAATTTGAACCAGATCCATACTATGTAAATTATTATTTTAATTCATATCTTTTTTCAGTAAATAATACATATCATGGAATTTTTGAAGAGGCAAATAGAGATTTTGGATTATTCATTAATGAGTATACTAAAGATGCATTTTTAGAAAAAGCAAATAAAAAAAATGATCAAAAAGCACTTAGTTTTGGCATATGGTTTGAAAAAAAGTATGATGAATATCATCAAAGTGGTTATCCAAATTTTATTAAAAAATGCTGCAAGTTTCAAAATGACGGTAAAAGACTTCCGAAAGTCAAGATAATGATTAGTGCAAAGGAAAGATACATCAATGATCCTAATCAGGAAATTATATGTAATATGAAAGATGGAAAAATAGGATCAAAGGAGGAACTGCAGATAGAAATTAGAAGGCAATTACCAATATTTTTAGAAATAATTAATTACAAAAGAAATAATTTCAAAGAATCAATTATAAATAAAAATCAAGTTTATGTTTCAACATTTTTAGATATTGATGGAAATGAAAATGTAGATATTTTAGATGCATCTAAAATTTACATTTCTGTTTTGAAAAAGATTGTATTTGAGGCTAGAGAGAAAATTAAAGAATTAGCTAGATGGGCATAATTATTAAAGTCGCAGCGATAAAAATTTGTTAGATATTTTTCTGATAAATAAAATAGGATTAACTCTTAATTCAAAGGATTATTTGTATTTGGGCCACATAGTATTCCAAGTTTCTGCAAATTTTTTCATCATCTCGCCATAAGCTTTCATACTTTCCATCCCAGACGAATTTAGAGTTTGTTGCCAATTTTCTGCAACTTGTTTGAATGTAGATGCATTAGCTTCATTGAGTGATTTTTGCCAAGCTTCTCCAAATTCTTTGAAAGATTTTATTCCAGCTTCATTAAGTGATTTTTGCCAATTTTCACCAAATGCCTTCATAGTATCTACACTAGATTCTTTGGCTGCTTTTTCCCAAACCTCATTAAATTTGGCTTGCATTTCATTTGTTGCTTTTTGTATTTGTTCAAATACGGTTTTCCAATTTTCAAGAGATTTTGAATATTCTTGCCAAAGAGAATCCCAATGATTTGATTTTTCTTCAGAGGTCATAAACTATATTTGTCTTTGAGACACTTAAACTGTTCCCTAAAAATTATTTGCTAGATTTTTTACGATTTTTTAATCTCTCTTCCATTCTAATTTTCCCTTCTGCAAATTTTTGCCTATCTTCATCGGTTTTAAGTAAAAGTTTTGGAGCGTGGGTAGGTTTTCCATTTTTATCTAATGCAACAAAAGTTACAAAAGCTGTTCCAGTAATGGTCTTAATTCCAGTTACAATATCTTCTGCTTCTGCCTTTACTTCAATTTCCATTGATGAGTTATGAACATAATTTATTCTTGCATTTAATTTTAAAACATTACCAACAAAAACTGGTTTTATGAAATTTACACTATCCATACTCACAGTTACTGCATTTGATTGAGCATGTCTTTGTGCTACAATCCCTGCAACCATATCAATATGTTTGAGAATTTCACCCCCAAATACATTTCCGGCTGGATTAGCATCTGAAGGAAACATTCTAACAATTACATGCGCACTAGATTCTTCAGGGCTCTTTTCTTTTTTGGGTACATTTTTAGGGTTATTTTGCAATAAGGCAGATTAGATTTAATCTAATTTAATTTAATCAGTTATACGAATTACTATTTGAAATAATTATTTAGTTTAATTTTATTTATTTTTGGAATTTTTGCTAATTCAAATCCCTCTTGACGTTTTGAAAGGGATTTAGTGGCATCTATACCCATTTTTGCAGTCTTTAAGTTCTTTTGATCACTAGAAGGATCTAGACTGGATCCTCGTACATTTTTTATTATCAATAGATCTGTGTCAGCTTGAAATCTTGTTGCCATTGCATATTCAACAGATTCAGCATTATTAGGATTAATGTCCTCATCTACAACTGTTACTTGTTTTAATGAACGATGAGATTCAAATGTTTTTTTAATTATTTTTTTAGGATCAGAATCTTTTTTCTTTTTTATTTGAACTACTGCATGTAACCAGTTACATCCTCCATTTGTCATAGATACTTGTTTAGTTTGAGGAAATGATTTTTTTAGTTCTCCATTTAATTTTGATTCAATTGGCATTCCCATCAGTAATCGGTGTTCAGAGAAGCCTGAAAGAACATCATGAAAAATAGGATTATTTCTATAGTATAAAGACTCTAACTCAAAAATTGGTTGAGATCTATGGTGGTCGTAAGTTTGTAGCATTTCTACCATCCACTCTTGATGAGTTTTATCTTGTAGAATTTTTCCCTCCATTACAATTTCAGTTCCTGAAGGAACATGTAATCCAGTGTAAGGAAGTTTAGTTAATGTAAGTTTTCCACCTAAAAGCGAATTTGCAATATCGATTTCATCTTTACCCCATTCAGCTTGATATGCACCTGCAATAGATATTGCGGGGTGTACACCTATAGTTACTGCAACTTTCAGATCTTCATTATGTTCCTTAGCATCAATAAAACATCTGTGTAGATGTCTTCCTTCTACCATTCTAATTGAAAAATGAGTTTTATCAATAGGCATCAATCTATGAAAAGATGAATTTTGCTCACCAGTTTCAGGATTCTTAACATATACAATAGAAGAAGTGATGAAAGGTCCTGATTCTTTTTCAAAATGCGTAACAATAGGCATAATAGAGATGTTTTTTGATTTATTTTCCATGAATTTTCCTGAAGAAATAACTTTTGGTTTTTTTGCTTTTTTAATTGCAGAAATCATATTTTCATGAATTTTTTCTTCCGTACTTCCAATTGCCTGAGCAAATCTTTTTCTGGTACCAACAAGATTGGCAACTAAATTAAAGTCACTTTCCGCAATATTTTCAAATAAAATAGCAGTAGAGCCATCAACTTTTGCAGTAATTCCTGCAATTTCATATTTTGTTGATACCTTTTTTTTAATGATTTTTAATTCGCCGCTTTTTTTTATCAAAGAAAGATAATTACGTAAATCTGTCAATTCTGAATCATCTCCATAATTTCAGTCATTATAGCTTTTGCAGTATTAGGATCTAATTCTTTTTGAATAAATGCTGAAACAATTGCAATACCTTTCATTCTAGTACTGATTCTTTCTGCAGTTAATTTGAGAAATAAAGATTCAGTTCTGGAGGGGATTACAGTTGTAGTAACAGGTGTTGGACCAGTAGCCAATGAGACGACCATTGAACCTATCTTATCAGATCTTTCAGATATAGAAACAAAATAACCATTTTCAAACTTCATTATTTTTAAAAAAAAGCTACGGCCCCCCAAATCAATGGTTTTTTGTAAAAACCCATTTGGAGAGTTCAATGTGCTATGAACAAATCTTATGCTTTTATTGCTATTGATTCAGTTTTTGGGATTGATTCCAATTTTATTTTAGCAACTTTTGGTGCTTTAGCAACTTTTGGTGCTTTAGCAACTTTTGGTGCTTTAGCAACTTTTGGTGCTTTAGCAACTTTTGGTGCTTTAGCAACTTTTGGTGCTTTAGCAACTTTTGGTGCT